>CAJXUL010000015.1 GCA_913060615.1 uncultured Gammaproteobacteria bacterium
CCTCTCTATTCGTCGGCAGCGTCAGATGTGTATAAGAGACAGCTTCTAGGTTCTTCATGTTGATTTGGGGACTCATTTTCTTCGCGCTGGCGCTATTCTTTGGCAGTTATTCTGCGGAAGGGCTGTTAGATTTAACTTTCAAGCTACCTAATTATGTCTATGGCGCAATTTTCGGTAGCATTATTTTGGCGCGTTTCGGTATTGGCACATTCCCAACTATTATCTTGGGTTTTTTGTTGGCGTGCTTACTGGTGGTGTGGATGTCTGGTGCTGGCATTGCATTTTTCTACTGGTGCCCTGTTTCAGGCCTTTCTATGGTTGCCTTGGTTTGGGCGCTTAACCCCAAAGTCCCGGAGTGGCGGGGCGTAGTGGATTAGATAGTGGATTAGATAGTGGATTAGATTAGATAGTGGATTAAATAGTTGATTAGATCTCGCGTTAAGAGCGAGTGCGTGACAAACGAAATTCAGTTTGTCACTTCCAGGCTCGGAGGTGTTTGGACTCGTTGGTACTCGGCGCGCCGGTTCTATTGCGATCACCGTTGTTGATGCGCTGCTGTTGGCCGCCTTTATTGGGGCGTTGTTGATTGCCGCTCTGATGCCCCCTCTGACTTCCAGTTTGATTTCTATTATGCAAGCGTTGTTCATTGTTTCTATGGTTGACCCCGCGGTTAGATCTGGGGGTATGGTTGACGCCGGTCCCCGCAGAGCGTTGTCTTCTATCATTATGAGTGCTGTATTGATTGCGCGCTCTATGGTCTATGTAACCTCGTTGACGATTGTCTTGATGACGATTGTCTTGATGACGATTGTCTTGATGACGATTGTTGCTGCTTCTATGGGGCCTATTTCTATAGGCCTTATTTCTGTGGTGTCTATTGTTATGTTGGTAACGATGCTGGTAATGATGTCGGTCTAACCGATGGTGACGGTTGTTAGAGCGGCGTCGATCATGTCTTTGCACATGTCGGTCACGCCAGGACAAAGTAAATGTTGGGCCATGCCAATCTTGGGTTGCGCGATGATAACGGTGGGAGGTGTCGTAGCGGCGATAATATACGGGTGACGGTGTTGAGTGGTATCTCATTGCGCGCCTTGGCGCTGTTCGATACACCACTACCTGCCGAGGACTATAGTCTGGTACATAAATGACTTGGGGGTCTCGTGGCCGAATCATTACTGTGTTTTCTGCCACCTCGACTACCTGATGCTCGTCGTTATTTAAAAAGCCAGAATCTGCTGCGGCTTTTCTATAGACCTGTATGGCATCCAGTAGATCACTTTGTTGCGACGACGCAGCTTCACCCAGGGCTCTGGTCCAATTTAAATCGGCGTTCATTTTCGCCAGCACGTCAGGGTAGTGTCTTAAGGCGTCAATGGCTTGGCTTGCGCTTAGTTGCGCTGAATCGACAGGCTGTGTGTTTTGGCTATGTTGACTTTGAGGCTGTTCTCCCTCCAAACGGCGTGCGGCTAGCACTACGCCAACGGGATCTGTTGAGGCCGGCAGCACAATGGCAATGAGGTCGTCGGGGTAGAGGGCGATGGGGGCAACAAGCTTTTCTAGGGCCTGACTGCCTAATAGTTCTGCGGAGGCGCTCTCCGAAGTTGTGGTGGATGCTGAGGCTACAGCAATATTGGTCATATCGCGGGTAGCATGTGCGGTCAGACAAATAATGCTTAGCGTTAAGATCAGCGTTAGGTGGCCAACCCAACTGATGCGTTGAGCTGCTAGACTCGCGGTATTTTTTGAAATTTGTACAAACATAAGATCTCCTAATCCGCTTGATTCAAGAACATTGAGTAAATCTCAGGTGCTCTTGTTGCGATGTTGAAGACCACACTAGGCCCAGATAACTGAACCTAACCTTAACGACCGCTAGCGCAGCCTTATTTCAGCGCAATGCTCCAGCTAAAGAGAATGATGCTGAGTGCTGCGATGCCGAGTTTTTGCTGTAGCGCTGGACCCATTGCTTGGAAGTTTAACGGCGCAATAAAATAGCCCGCCAACGCGCCAAAGCCGAAGCCAAATACGTGAGCGCCAATGTCCGTTCGCTCGCCGCCAAACCCCATATAAGCGAGCATACAAACGGCCGCGAACACTGGTGCTAAAGCGCGTCGCCAGTCCTGATGTTTGAATACGCCTTGGCGCCAAAGCACTGTGGGCGCAAGTCCTAGTGCTGCAAACGAAGCTGTGGATGCGCCCAGTGAGCGAAAATCGTCTGGGTGGATTAAAGCATTGGTGTAGTTGGCGGCCATGCTTGCCAGCACAATCACCAGCCACGCACAGCCGGAACCTAAGTAACGTGATGCGAAGAGGCCAAACAAACTGCCGAAGACTGTATTACTCAATATATGGCTGAAGTCAGCGTGTAGGGTGAGGGCGGTGACAATGCGCCACACTTCGCCTTGGGCAATGAGTCCTGCATCTAATATGCCTGCGTCGCGCAAGTCTACGCTGGTGAATTGAGCCAAGTTGGGCACAGACCAAATAACCGCCAGAAAGCCAATGACGCCCCACCAACCGGTGTCCACTGTGGCAACTTCTATGGGTTTTATCGGTGGTTTTGAATTCTCTTCCCAAAATTCCACCAGTTGTTGATGGCCAATTTCTTGATTATGTGGCTCCACCAATAGCGACCATGGCCCGGGTGGCACTGTTTGTGGACGGTGAACTCGGTAGTCTATTTCTACCGCAGCAAGCACTAACGCCGCGTCCTGAATTTGTGTTTGGCGGTCAGAGCGGAAAATTTCCACCCAAGGCGGCTGTGTCGAAAACTCGTCTTCCATATTGAAAAACTACTTATGCAATATTTAGCCTCACACTCTACCAGTCTTGGTGAAATTGCTATTGCAAAAAGACCAGCGCGAGGAATCTAAGGACAGTTGTGGCAGTAAGGCTCTGCAGCTTTTGCGTTTAGGCGTGCGCGTGGGGATAGCGATACTGCTCAAGATATATCCTCACCAAATGTACTATCTAACTCGTTTGAGGAAGCGCTTTTTCTTTGTTGGCGGCGGCGTTATTGGCGCCAGGTCTTGGACTTTTTTGTAGAGGAAGTCGGTAAGGGTTTGGCGGGTTGTAAACTCAGACAGCTCTGACCATGGCAGCGGCGCGCCAACGTCCGCTTTTATTTCTTTGCCAAACTGCTTCAACGCCTCATTGAGTAGGAGTGCCATGCGTAAGGGTTCTGCGATATGCGAGGCCAAGTGGAAGCGGCGACTGTTGCGACCATGGAAATAAACTGGGACCACGGTGGCTTGAGCGTCGCGTATTAGTTTTGCTGCAAAGGTAGTCCAAGGCGCATCCACCACGTCACCAAAGCCGCGTTTGTTGGCGGTGGAAACAAAACCAGATGGAAAAATAATAATTGGAATGTCTTTAGCTAGGCATTCTTGGGCAACTTTCTTAGCATTAATATTGTTTTTCAGCGCTGCCTTGGTGGGTTTGAAATCTATGGGTAAAAAATACGGGGCTAAGTCGCGGTCTTGGCAAAGCACCGCGTGAATGAGAATTCTGAATTCCCCCCGAGCTTTAATGGCCATGTCGCATAGCGCCATGCCGTCTATTACGCCAAAGGGATGATTGGCGACAAATACCAGCGGCCCGATCCTTGGGATAGCAGCTAGTTTCGCTTCGTCATAACAGGGTTGGATGCCTGTGGCAGTAAAGGCTTCTTGAAAAAAGTCCTCTATGGCAAATGGGCCTTCTTTGAGCTTGCGATAAACGGATTCAATTTTGCGTCGGCCAAAGACAACTTCCATTGACGCAATGAAATGTTTAACCAGCCAAGGATCATCTGGCTGAGCGTAAGAAATGGTCGGGTTTTCCCGGACGTATTCTTCAAAACGCGGATCAAGTTGTGGTGACGCCATGTGTTTTTGCTTTCCCCAAAATGCAATGGACCTTGCCCGCTAAGCGGCGGTGGCTTGATGCCTTAAGCTCATCGCATTATTACCCGAGATAGGCAAAAAAAGAACGCCAAGTTATCAAAAAATCTTGCTCTGTCGTAAGCAGGTAATGGTGTTTTTTTAGTTCTCTTTTTAGAGGTTTTTGTAGAGTTTTTTGTAGAGTTACGCTGCCGTATTACGTCTCCTAAAAGCCGGCCAAAAACGTCAGTAATAGTGCTTATCGGTCATTAGTGGCAATAGAGAGCGCAGAGCTTACATGGGATTCCTAGACACAGACGCTTTGAGTACCGAAATCCTTCAATTGCACTTGCAATTGCATGCGTAAACGCCAATATATACATTATAGACGGTCAGCCCCTTGGGTTGTTTACGCGCCATTCAAATACTATGACTTGAGGTTATAAACATGGATCAAAGAACAATGCGTCAGGCTTCTGTAGCAGGCCTGTCCTCACTTGAAACCAATAAGGTATTAAAGAATACCTATCTACTTTTATCAGCCACATTGGGCTTTAGCGCGGTTATGGCTGCTATGGCCATGGTGCTGAATGTACCTACAGGTGCTTATCTGATTTGTATGATCGCTTCTATGGTATTGGGCATTTTCGTCCTGCCAAAGACGGCTAATTCTGCTGCTGGTCTGGGTGTGATTTTCTTGGTTACTGGCCTGCTAGGTTTTGGTATTGGTCCGGTTATCAGCTTGTATCTTTCAATGGCTAAAGGTCCAATGATTGTGGCTACCGCATTGGGCGGCACCGCGACAATTTTCTTGGGGCTCAGTGCTTACGCTACGATGACTAAGCGCGACTTCAGCTTTATGGGCGGGTTTGTGGCCATCGGCATGATGGTGCTCATCGTCAGCATGATCGCCAACATCTTTCTGCAAATTCCGCTGGTTTCGCTGGGAATCTCCGCAGCCGTTATTATGTTGATGAGCTGCCTGATTTTGATGCAAACCGGCGCCATTATTCGTGGTGGTGAGACTAACTACATCATGGCCACCTACGGTTTGTATTTGAGCATTTTCAATATCTTTATTCACTTATTGGCAATTCTCGGCATCTTCGGCAACGACGATTAAAAAGATATTGATTGAGCTGGTTTGAACCAGACTATCGATTAATAACCCGGCCACCGCGCCGGGTTTATTTTGGGAGCTATAAAATGGATTGGATGCAAATAGGCGCGTTAATTGCCATGGGACTTATGGCTTTTGCGATGTGGCCAATGGTAAAGCGCTGGCGTGAAAACCCCGTTGAAGCCCAAGAGGGTGACTGGTCTACGGCGATTTTTATTCTCGGTCTGGTGGCTTTGTTTGTGTTGATGTTGATTTGGTCGGTGCAGTAACGCCTTGGGCGCTTTTTTTTGACTTTAGCCTTTACGCCTCTTTTCTACCTGTCTCTGTCGGTCTCTGTCGTCTTGTCCCTATTAGTCTCTATCGGTCTCTATCAGCCTCTATCGGCCGGTCAGCGTGGCATACACCTTGGTCAGCTGGTCGGGTAAATCTTCCATATCTTCAATGACCATATACCGCTCATCCGGGCACATTCGTTTTAGATAGTCGTGGCCCGACTTGTCCACGGTAATACAAAAAGTCTCTATGCCTTTCTGCTGGGCCTCTAACAAGGATTTGGCGGTATCTTCTACCCCGTAGTCGTGATTGCCACGCTCGGGACCGTAGTCACAGTCTTGTGGGAAACCATCGCTGATGACAATTAGCACTTTCATAGCATGACCCGAGGCCATGAGTTTGTGACTGCCGTGGCGAATTGCCGGGCCCATTCGCGTAGAACCCTTGGGCTGCATGGCCGCGATACTTTGCAGGGTTTTTTGCGAAAAATTATCTTCTGGCTCTTTAGCGACAAAAATTTCTACATTGTCTTTGCTGTAACCAGAAAAACCGTAAATACCGTAGCTGTCGCCAAGGGCGTCTAGTGAGGCTGCCATAACCACCATGGCGTCACGTTCCAGATCTATGATCTTGCGCGGTGTTTCCTCTGGTGCTTCCTCTTCCTCTGGCTCAAGTGCTGCGTACCAGCCAGCGCGTAAATCTACTTCGGCTTCTTCATCATAGTTTGACCAATCTGTGGGTTCTGGCGGGTGGATGGGGTCATCTGTTGACGCCGATTGGTCTACCAAAAATACCGCGCAGACATCGCGCTGCACTCGTTCTTTGCGGGAATAGTAGCGCTCATCTGGACTGTGGCCCGCGCGCAAATCTTGTCGTGCTTCAATAATGGCAGTGAGGTCTAGTTCGTCACCGTCTTGTACTCGGCGCACGCGCTCTAGTCCCGTAGGCCTAATTTGCTCAAGCTGACGCTGGACCATTGGTTGGTAGTCCCGAATCACCCGTTTTAGGTGAGCAATGTCTTCCGCAGACTCTGAGATCAATTCTTCTTCAAATACCCGGCACCAAGCGCGCAAATAGCGCCGATTTAAATGGTCCCATTCGTCATAACGATAGCTGCGCGCAGCGCTTCTATCATTGCCCAGCGCATGTTGTATTGATGAGCGCTCCATATCGACCCTGCGTTTCAGCGCGTCGCGTTCGTCTTTTAGTTCTTTGATTTCAATATCAAGTCCCGCCTCGCGCTGAGAGCCGTCGCCGCCTTCGCCTTGAACTGCCTCAGTTTCTTGGCCGGTGGGCATCTCATTGGCTGCAGACTGGGTGGCCATTACCTCATTGATCTCGTCTAAATCTTCTTCCCAATCTTCAATGCGTTGTTCACGATTAAGCCAATCGACTAAGGATTCGTCTTTTTGCTGGTAGGGGGCGCTGGGTGGAATTGCGTATTCAGCAACCACTAGGTCGTAGACTTGGCACAGGCTTGCCACGCTGTCGTAAACGCTGAGGTCGACGCTACTTTGATCTTGTAGTGCGAAGTATAGGGCTTGCCAGCCTGGGCCAGAGTTAATTTCCTGGCTAAATACAGCGCCGCGAAGCCATTCCACACCTTGACCTAAAAGATCCATGTCACATGGTTCGAAAGCCATCAAATATTCGTGGTGGCTGGTGAGGTGTCGCCTCAAACCGGGGTAGGTAAGGGTCATATAGGCTTGAATGCGGGCTTGCTCCAATAACAGGAAGAGCCGCTCGGCAATGTGGGGTTGATCAAAGCTGTCAAAAAGAACTCTATAGTCGCCAGTTCTTGGGCTGAGATCTTTGCGCGGTTGATACCTAGCGGCTAGTTCAGGTACTTGCTCAAGGGCCTTAGCCATGCGGAATTTCAGTGTGCCACACTCTCTTAAACCCAACTGCTCCATGACCAATACGCGGTAGCCCGCAGGCGTAGCGGTGCTCAGTTCTTCAGGTAGGAACAGCGTGTCGTGGCTTTGCCCCATGGCGCCCATATCCAAGTTCAGACGGGGGTTAAGTTTGAATTCTTCGGTGCCACGGATATGCAGATAGCGGCCAGCAATGCCCTCGGTGAATAAGGTCAGCGCACTTTCAACATCTGCTAGGAGTATCTGCATTTACGGCAGAATAACGTCGACAATGTCTGCAACCGCTTCTTGCACACTGGCATCATCAGAAATGGCACTGATAATGGCCGCTTTCGCCGCGCGGCGTGGCTCAATACCGCCAGCGATTAACTCGCCGGTATAAATTAGCAGTCGTGTGCTCACACCTTCTTCGAAGCCATGTTGTTTGAGGTTGCGCACACGTTGGCCAATGGTGGCCAAACGTTCTGCTTGCGTGTGATCTACGCCAGATTCGTGGGCAATGATACGGCTTTCTACTTCCACATCTGGGTAATCAAATTCTAGGCTGACGAAGCGCTGGCGAGTACTGGGCTTAAGGTCTTTAAGCACGCTTTGATAGCCAGGGTTATATGAAATGACCAGTAAAAATTCGTCGTGGGCTTGGATCAGTTCGCCGGTTTTGTCGATAGGGAGTATGCGTCTATGGTCAGTGAGAGAGTGGATGAGTACGGTGGTGTCTTTACGCGCTTCAACAATTTCGTCTAAGTAGCATATTGAACCGCTGCGCACTGCGCGGGTGAGCGGGCCGTCTGACCAAATGGTTTCATCGCCCTTGAGTAGATAGCGCCCGACCATATCTGTAGCGGTTAAATCCTCATGGCAAGATACGGTAATGAGTGGTGTATCGCTTTGCTGCTCTACCGGCTTTTCGTTATTCATCAACCAAGTCATGTGCTCAACAAAACGCGTCTTTCCGCATCCTGTAGGCCCTTTTAGAAGAATAGGTAATCTTGCGGTATAAGCGGCGCGAAAGACCTCTACTTCATCTGTCAGGGGGAGATAGTAGGGTTGGGTTGTTGCTGCCTGTTCATCGGTGAAGGTTGGTTCAGTCATAAGTTCGCAAGCTCTATATGTTTGGGCGTCATTGCCTTCGTGATTATGGTTTTCTCTCTTTGTGCTTTGCCAACCTGGAAAGCCAGAACAATCCGTCCCTCGAGGAAGATCTCTACATTGCCTGAAGCAATGTCAAAAAAACGTCGCTTTGTATTCTAATGTTAAATCACTATAGCGAAAAAGTTCTGGCCTTGAGCCTGTGCGGCGGGCTAATTTGCATAACGGGGTAGGGTGAAAAGAATAAATAAGCCCAATGCTGCTCATAAATGCACAAGCGCAAGTTAGGCGCGTGCGCGCGAAATAGGTGCGCAAGATAGGGCTTGCAGAAGTTGTGCTGACCTCTGAGCTTTTGTCTGCGCTTATATTTTTAAGAGGGAAAACCAGTGTCAGAAACCGATGCAATGCTTGATGCCACCACGGCCTTAGTGCCGCCATTACTCACCGCATTAGATGCACTGGCCTATGCGGGCCGGCATATGCACCCACCTAATATTGTCGCAGTTGCGGCAGCTATTGAGTCCTATCAACAACCGCTGCAAGCGGGGTTGGATGTTTTTTCTGCCGTTACTTGGCCTGATGATCTGCAGGAATTTGTTGAACATGCCAGGAGTAGCGCAATTTTGGCGTTGAAAGCGTATGCAGGGTTTACTGCCGCCGCCGTTGACCCAGCACCTGCCATGTTGGCCTACAGAGCCATGGGGCTTGCGACCAAGGCTGTTGAAGCCGCCTACCCCTTAACTTATATGCTGCCCCCAGTGAGTCGCTATTTTTTGGAGCCCAGCCATCGGGATGATAAAACTTTGCTCGACGCACTTAGCCGCAAAAACCCTGGGCAACCCAATGTAGGTGTTATGCATGCAGACAACGCAAGTCAACAGCGTGGCGGTTTCTCAGTCTACGTGCCTGAATACTATGCTGGGGAAAAAGTGCCCCTAGTGATGGCCTTGCATGGTGGTAGTGGGCACGGGCGGCAGTTTTTGTGGTCTTGGTTACGCGCTGCTCGATCGCACAACTGTATTGTTATTAGCCCGACCTCCCAAGATCGCACCTGGTCGTTAATGGACCCCCAGCAGGACAGTGACCGGCTTGCTCAATTAGTCAGCTACGCCCGTGAAAACTGGCAAATTGATGAGGCAAGAATTCTTTTGGCGGGCATGTCGGACGGCGGTACGTTCAGTTATGTCAGTGGCTTAACGCAAGATTCTCCGTTCACCCACTTGGCCCCGTGCTCGGCTTCATTCCACCCGATGTTATTAGAAGTTGTAGATGACCAGCGGATAAAAGATTTGCCCGTTTATCTGACACATGGTGCGTTGGACTGGATGTTTCCTATTGATGTGGCACGGACCGCGCAAGATGCTCTAATAATGGCTGGCGCTAAAGTGGTTTATCAAGAACATGCTGATCTGTCGCATACCTACCCGGTGGAAGAAAGTGCTGCAATACTTGAGTGGTTAAAGGCGTGAGTGGAGACAAAGTGATAGCTCAGGACTTAAATGGGGACATTGTTATCGTGGGTTACAAGGCTAAATATGCTGGTGATTTTGCTGCTCTAAATTATCATTGGATCACCGAATTTTTTGTTATCGAGGCAGAGGATAGAGCGGCGCTAGATTACCCTGAGGCGTACGCCATTGATAACGGCGGGGAAATATTCTTTGTGCTCGATCGCGCCAATGGTGGTGAACAAGTAATTGGCACTGCGGCCATGGTCCCGAAAAAAGTCCCGAAAAAAGTTCCGAAAAAGGTCCCGAAAAAGACCTCAACAAAAAGCCATCCACAAACGGCTCAGGAAGTTGCCAAAATAGAGGTAACCACAGCAGTTGCAATAGAAGTTTACGAGCTAGCCAAGATGGCCGTGTCTCCCAATCGTCAAGGCGAGGGTTTAGGCCAACTCCTACTGCAGCACTGTATTAGTTTTGCGCGCCAACGCCAGGGTAAACAGATTATTTTGACCACCAACGACATACTCAAACCGGCTTTGGCGGTGTATCACAAGCTGGGCTTTAAAGATTTGCCGGTGAATCCGGACGATCGTTACGAACGCGGTAATTTGGCCATGGTTTTAGATTTGGATGAGCAGAATTAGATAGCCAAATTGATTGCTTGGATGAAGTGCTAACTCTGAGCATTTTGGCTAGAAGCACAAAAGCCGATAAGAATCAGATAATAAAAATCAAATAATAAAAACAATAAGGTAGGTCAACAACGTATTACAACAGTGCGCCACAGGCGCAGGAGAAGAGCGATGTCAAAAGCAGAATTTAACCCGATAAAGGATATCCAGCAGCTAATTGATAGCGCGGTCAATGGTACGGGGGAGGACCTCGATCTTTCTATGGCTCCGCCTTTTGTCCGCGGTATGGATTTAACCGGACTCCAGTTTACTCAAGTAGGGGTGGGTGAATTCAATATGGTTTGGACCATAGACCCCCACCTCACTCATTACGATGGCATGGTGCAAGGCGGTATTGTTAATGTCATTGCGGATACTGGCCAGTCCTTTGCCTATGCAACTACCAGCGCCGGCCCGGAAACATTTTCCACTGCTGAATTTACCACACGGTTTTTTCGTCCAATGAAAACTGGCAACGTCATAGATGTGCGTAGCCGCGTGATTAATCGATCACGCAGATTAGGCGTTGTGGAAACGCGCTTTACTCAAAGTGGCACCGATAAACTATGCGCCATTGTCACCGGTTCTTGGATGGTGGTGGATCGTGATTTTGGTGAAGCCGGCATAAGCTAAAAGGCAGCAAAAGACGACCAACAATAATGCTAAACCTGCGACGGTGACTTAGACGTCAAATTTTGGGTCGCGGTTCTTAGCTAGCAATTTTTAGGGGACGGTACTTTTGTTCAGCCTGTTAGCTGTAATATAGGCTGGTCGCTGATGTTGTCTGTTTGTGTAGTCGAGTAATGTTGGGTCAAGATCAAAGCCGTAATCTTTGGCCCATTGCAAGATTCCGGCAAGCATTAAGTCTGCACCGGTAAAAAAGCCTCCAACCAAGTATTCGTTGTGCCGAAGATGTTCTGATGCCACAGCAACTTGTTTATTAAATCCTGCTATTGCAGCCTCAATGGCTGCGGGTGCCTCGCCATATAAATGCTGTAAATCCCTATGCTTGCGAATTACGTACAACGTATGGGCGTCTAATTCCATTTGGATGAAAGACTGCCACTGGTTATAGCGCGCACGGTCATGACCGCCATGAACAGGTATCAGAGTGCCGGGTTTAGCGTAGGTATCAGCAAGATAGGTGATGATGGCCGCGCCTTCGGAAAGCACGAGGTCGTCGTCTATGAGTACTGGAATCTTGCCTTTAGGATTGATGCTGAGAAAAGCCTCGGTGTGGGTTTCGCCAGTGCGTGGGCCGATGAGTTTTGCTGTGTAGTCTAGTCCCAGCTCGTGGCACATCCAATGTGCGTGTAATGTCCTTGAAGTTGTACCACCCCAAATGGTCAACATATTAGCCCCCATATCGTATTTTATTGTGTCCAAATTCACTTGGAGTAGTACGCAATTTGTTCTGCCAGTGCAAGACTTCTTCTTTTCGCCAGTTTGTTAGACTGAGTTTTCTTAGGGGATTTTGGTTAAGGGGAAGGTATGAGTCTTGTAGTTTGGTCGTGGATATTTCTTGCGCTGTATATCGGCATGATGTTGGTGTTTGGCATTATTGGTCAGCGTAAGGTAACCAGTGGTGATGATTTTGCCACTGCGCGTAGCAGTTACGGACCTATCTTTTTGGCTTTTGCTTTTGCCGCTACCACGGCCAGTGGCGCCACCTTCGTTGGTTTTCCCGGTATTGGCTACGATGCTGGCATGTCAGTGATGTGGTCTGTTTTTCTCTACCCTATGGGTGTTTATACCGGCGTATTGTTATGCCTACACCTGGTCAGTAACTCTGGTCATTCTTTTGGTATGCGCTCTATTCCAGAGTATCTAGGCATTCGCTATAAATCTGACGCTGTGCGCATTTTGGTTTCATTGTTCTCTCTTTCGTTGTTTTTCTACCTGGCCGGTCAGTTAGTCTCGGGCATTATTATGTTTGAGGTCATGCTCGGGTTGCCGCCCTTGGTAGCGCTGATTATTACCTCTCTTGTGCTGCTGGTTTATGTGGTTATGGGGGGAGCCCATGCGGACATTCTTACCGACGGGGTACAGGGTTTTATCATGGTTTTGGTCGGTCTTTTGGTCACCGCAATGTTTGTCACCGGTTATGGCAGCGAGGGTGGTTTCAGCGGCATGTTGGACAGTTTGCGCAGTCAGGACGAGAACCTTGTCAAAATGCTCAACCCAGAAAATGTCCTCTATCATTCTTGGTGGTCGGTTGTAGCCGTTTTTCTTGCTCACGTACCTTTAGGTATGTTGCCGCATATTGGCAATAAGCTGTGGGCTCTTAAAGAGCCTTCTCAGCGCAGCATGTTTATTCGTCTGGCCTTTAGCTTTGGACTTATTCTTGGCATGTTAGGTCTTGGCGGTATTATGGCCAGGGCAATATTAGGCGAGGGTGTAAATGGCAATCAGGCATTGATTATGCTCTTCATTGAACTGTTCCCCAGTTGGTTAGCTGCATTATTAGGTGTAGGTATTCTCGCGGCGGTTATGTCTACTGCAGATGGGCTGGTTGTATCGTCCTCACAAATTGTTGCCAATGACATTTATCGTTTGAGTTTTGTGCCTAAGTTTCGCGCCAATCTCAGTGAAGAAGAAGTGGAACGTAGAGTGTTGAATGTCAGTCGAGTCAGCACCGTAGTGATTATGATTTTGTGCACTATTCTGGCTTGGAATATGCTGGATATGAATGTCACGATCATTGTTTGGATAGGCAGTGGCTGCATGATGGCGGCATTTGCTGGGCCGCTTATTTTAGGCTCTGTGTGGTCAGGCGTGACTAAGGCTGGGGCCTTTGCTGGACTGATCTCTGGTGGCCTAACCTTTATATTGGTCTTTAATAGAGCCATTGATCCAGAGTGGTTTGCACCGGGTATGCTGCAAAATGCAGTGCAGTGGCTGGTGATTGAATCGCCCAACCCATGGTCGTGCGCTGCAATGGGTGAGTTGGTGTCCATAGCCTTCACGGTTATCGTGTCTAAGGCCACCCAGCCTTTGCCAGAAGAGCATATTCAAGAACTGTTTGCGCCTAAAATTAAGAGTGCCTAGAAAAGTGCGAGGGCTAGCTGCCATTTTAGGCAGCTAGCAGCGACTTCAAATTAACGCTCATTCAGAAGACTTGTTGCGCTCGTAGCGCAGCAACAAAGCAGCGCCAATGATCGACCAGACTAAAATAGTCATCCACTCTTGCGGCCATGCCAGTGCGCTGGCACTCCATGGAAAGAACGCAGATAACAGTCCCAGTGACATTAGCACGCCACCGTAGCCAACCAAGTTTGGATGACTGACCTTAAACGGTCGTGGCATATCAGGTTCTGTTTTACGCAGTACCAAAAATGAGATGGCCACAAATACAAAGGCTATGGTCACTGCAAAACTGCCGCTGTTGACTAACCAGACCAATATTGTGCGGCCAAACAATGGCGCCACCATTGTTAATGCGCCAATGGCCAAAATGCCGACGTAAGGGGTTTTGTACTTGGGATGTAATTTAGCAAAAACCTTGGGTACATGACCCGATTCGGCGAGCGCAAAGAGCACGCGGGATGCGCCAACAATAAAGGCGTTCCAACTGGTTAAGATGCCGCCAATACCGCCTAGCACCAACAAGCTGCCTGCCCAAGAGCCATTCCATAATGCAGTTGCAGCATCTGCGGTGGCCATCTTGGTGGTGGAAAGGGCGTCTGCGGTAAGACCAAAACCTACTGCCATAGCGATTAATATGTACCAAGCCACTGCACAGGCCACTGAGAATATAAGCAGACGACCAATCTTATTTGGGGGTAAGTCAATTTCTTCCGCTGACTGGGGGATAACGTCGAAACCGATGAGCATGGAGGGGACCATGATTAAGACAATAAGTATGCCGCTGACTGGCGTGGCGATCCAAGGCTGAGCGTTGTTCACATCGCCAAAGGCAATGGCTCCACTGATTAATAGAACGCCGGTAACAACAATAAGCGCGGTGACCACGGCCTGCAATATTGCAGCAGTACGAATGCCCAAGTAATTGACCCAAGTAACTAAAGCAGTGGCGCCAATACCGATGAGAATAAAACCAAGGTCTACGTCGCTATCTAGCACATTCCATAATGTGCCTAGGCGAATGTCTGGATATAAATATTCCACTGCTGAGGGCAGCGCAACGGCTTCGAACATACAAACGTTTACATAGGAAAAGAGCAGTGCCCACGTACAGACAAAAGACCAGCGCGAACCCAAGGCGCGCTCTGTGTAGATATGCTCGCCACCGGCTTTGGGCATGGCCGAGGCCAACTCGCTGTAGGTTAAGCCGATCAAGGTTACAGCAATGCCGCCCACGCAGAACGCGATAAGCGTGCCAATGGTGCCTGCGGCAGTGAGCCATACGCCGGTCAAAAGTACCCAACTCCAGCCGATCATAGCGCCAAATGCCAACGCTATGACCTCTGGTGTCTTTAGTACTTTTGCAAATCTAGTTGAATCTGTCATACCCGCCTCCCATGCGATGTTTGATCATTCTAACCCTATCAGCAGACTGATTAGGGCCTCATTGCCAATTCTAGTCGCAGCAACCAAGGCTGGGGCAAAAGTTAACAATAAGTCAGATTTATTTGGTGGGTTATCCAAGCTTATTTTGATGGGCTTGCTACAATCAGAAAAACAAAAACTGCTGTTGGAGCGCGCGTTGTCAAAGCATCTTGAATTTAGCCATCGTCATAAGACATTTGACCTGTATTTAACTGACGATGGGGCTATTGAGTTATACCTAGATAATTGTCTGCGCAAGCGGAGGGGTAAAGGCGAGTTAGAGCCTCAATATGTTTGGACCAACGTCGAGTTAGAGTGGGAAGAGCATCATTATATTGAGGTCAAATATTGGGCCTCTTCCGGGGCGCTAAAGATCACGGTGAATGGCGACTCTATAGTGGATACAACTTTTTAAGATGCGCCATTGGCATTATCAATCCGGCAATAGGTCGGGTACACGGCTGGTTATTGGCTGGCGGGTTCTGCTGTTAGATAGAAGCCACTCGACAGAAGCGACGAATAAAAGCGGCAAATAAAAGTGACGAATAAAAGTCATAGACATCAGTTACAGCGAATACTTTGAGCTAAGAGATACAATCAATGTCTGCACAACTTAAAAATGAAGACTTGAGTGCGTTTGCTAAAGACGGATATTTTGTTGCCCGTGGTTTTTTGTCTGAGCGTGTTCGTGCAAAGCTCAAAGCCTCTATTCAAGGCGACCTTGAGCCATTAGTAGGACCTGCAGAATTAGAGGCAGATGTTGGCTACCCCGGTGCGCCTGGTCACCGTTCGGATTTGGGTGGTTCAACGCCGCGGCGCCTGCTCCATGCTTATGCGCGCTCCGATGATTTGAAGGCTTTGGCACTGCATGCAGAGGTTGCACAAATACTCTCCCAGTTAATGGGTACAAACCAAGTACAACTGTCCCAATGCCACCATAATTGTGTGATGACAAAGCATCCGGGTTTCAGCAGTGCGACTCTGTGGCATCAAGACATTAGATACTGGTCTTTTGACCGCCCTGAGCTAATATCTGTTTGGTACGCACTGGGTGATGAGCTAGACAAAAATGGCGCTCTGAGCGTTATTCCCGGCACACACGTAGAGGATTTTGGTCGCGGACGATTGGACAGAAACCTATTTTTGCGTCCAGAGTTGACAGAAAACCAAGAGCTCATTAAGCAAGCAAGAGTGGTGGAGTTAGCCGCTGGGGATGCGCTGTTTTTTCATTGTCGGCTGTTCCATGCGGCGGGTAGAAATCTCACTGACCAGGTCAAAATCTCGCCAGTGTTTACTTATCATTCGCAAAATAATCAGCCTATTCCAGAAACCAGTTCTGATCGGTTACCCAGCATAATGTTGAGTAACGCTGCCCAGATAAGCTAAATTAACCTTGGGTTGCGACCAGTACCTGGCGTCGATGTTGTGGACAGACCTCATGCAAGAAAATGACTTAGATGAAGATGCTTTTTCGGCAGCGATGAAGGATGTAGAACCGTTAAATCATCCCAGTAGTATTGCGCCCAAAGCAAACTGGCAAGGGCCAAGTCAGACACACCTACTGCGACAATCAGCTGCCCAGGACTTCGCTAAAGTCGAAGACGAAAAAAACATGCTCAGCTTGAGCGAAGTGGCACCTCGTGACCCATTGGAAGTTTTGGAGTGGAAACAAGAGGGCGTGCAACTTGCAGTGTTCAATAAGCTGCGCAAAGGCGGCTACCCTATGGAGCGCGAACTTGATCTGCATCATAAGACGGTGAAGGAAGCTCGAGTCCTGGTTTATGGTCTAATTAACCAAGCCAGTGCAAAGGGCTGGCGTTGTATTTTAATCAGTCACGGCAAAGGTCAGCGCAGCGAAACACCCGGCAAGCTCAAGAGCTATGTCGCTCACTGGCTAATTCAACACCCAATGGTGATCGCTTATTGCTCAGCACAACGTCAGCGCGGTGGTGTGGGGTCTGTTTATGTATTGGTGAAGAAGTCTGCGGCTAGCAAAGAAACTAACCGCGAAACCTACGGCCAAAAGAGTGACCTTTAGAATTCAGTAACCTTGCAAGCCTCCAAGCTACATTTTAGATCAGCAGTCCTGAGCCCAAAAGTTGCTGGCCCATCAGCTAGCCTGCGCAACGATAAGCCTTAAAGTTTTGCGCGCCAAAGTAGGGTTTGCCATCGTTAACAATTGCATTGGCATCTAGCTCCGCGGCTTTGTTGCGTGCCAAAACAATCAGCTCTTCTTTGACGCTATCGGTATTTCGGTTGAAGACAATTTTGTCTTTTGTCTGGCTAGATACCTCACCCACGAACTTACAGTTGACCACTTCAGTTGCATTTGCCTGGCGTACTTGGCTGCCGGCTTCGGTGAGATTCACAAAGGCACAACCGCCCAGCGTTAACGTTGCAAATATTGTTAGAGAGAATTGTGCAGTATAGGTTTTCATTTCCGCTTTCATTCCAGTTTCAGTTTATAAAAAATTTTAACAATTGGGCTAAATCCGGCCTTTATCTAACTCTAGGATACCTCTGCCAATATTCAGTTTTAGCACGTCAGTGGCTCCTTCTGCCAAGCGCCACCCTCTAACCTTGCGATACAAAATCGCCAGCGGGTGATCTTCTACCAACGCGGTACCGCCAACTAATTGAATAGCGCGATCTACCATTACCCCCACTGCCTCAGTTGCAAAGACCTTAGTTGCCATGGCTTCGTTAACAATATTTTCGCCTTGATCTGCCAGTCGTGCAGTGCGGTAAAGCATGCTGCGCGCCGCAAAGGCTTGTATGCGCAGCTCGGAGTAGTGCCAGCGCACAACATCTTTGTCGCCGCGCGCGCTGCCGCTTTTATCTGCGCTCTTTAAGTGCTGGTTGAGCAAGTCTAATACCCAAATCATGTAGCCGCATGCTTGGGCCGCGAAAAGTAAGCGGATGTCGCCAATTTGACGCATGGCCTTTGGCAATCCCTCGCCGGGCTCGCCAATGATTTGATTAGTTGGCACGGCTACATTGGTGAAGCTAAAGGCCGCGTGGTGGGAACCATCCAGTGAAACGAACTTTTTTTCAATTTTTACGCCGGGCAAATGGGTGTCGATGACAATCATTGACGGGCCTCTGTCTTCTACTCTGACCAAGGCATTAATGAAATCCGCGTCGGCGCCGCCTGTGACATAGGATTTTTGCCCGGTAATAACAACGTTGTCGCCCTCTATAACGCCTCGTGTTGGTTCGGCGTCATCGGGCTCGGTAAAGCCAAAACTGCTGCGTTTTTCGCCAGCGATAAGTGGGCCTAAATGCGAGCTGGCCAGCGGTTCTTGAACGCCACCTAGTACGCCGGGGCTTGGGCCGAAGACGCTGTCCATAAACGGTGGGTTGGCGGCTGCTAAGGTTTCTCTTGCAACACATAAAGCCAGTTGGCCTGCTGCGCTGCCACCAAAAGCGGTGGGCTGAGTCATGGCAAATAAGCCCGCAGCTTTGGCCGCGGCTCTGACTTGGTCTTGAGCGTCCACCGCTGGCTGGTCTGCGTGAATCAGAAGGTGCTGGGTTGCAAATTTGGCGCAGTCGTCGCGCAGTTTTATTAGTTCTGGGGATAGCATTTCAGGCATAACAGTGGCTCAAAGGTTTGGGGCAATGGTGAACACAACGATGACTAACATCGCTATGAACATGCCGGCGAAGGTATAAAGAAGTATCGATTCTCTTTGCGCATATTGATAAATAAGTGCTTCTACTTCTTCTGGATCTCTTGCGGTAGCGCTTGTGGTCATTCTGTAGCGCGTCACGTCGCCTTTGCGGGTGGGTATTTTAACGAAGAGTTCTGGCGTTGCGTCCAACCTGCGGGCAACCTCGGCAAAGCTCACACCGGTTTTTTTTGCGATTTGAGTGGGGTGTAGGGCAACACTGCCAGCTTCCAAAAAACAGTAGTACATATCTAGAATGATATTGATCTTGCCACGGAATCTGAACTGAAAGGGAACTATGCCAAACATAACAGTCGGCCTCTCTGGGAGTGGAATATGTCAGGAGTATACCTTAGCTAAGATCCAGGCTGGATCAAATACCTCACAGTTTGCGATTGGCTGCTGTTCGGTTCGCGCTCGGGCAAAAGGGCACTTAGTCCTTGTGGCCCACGACCATTGCGCGCATGGGTCGAGGATGGCCTTCTACGGTAAGGGTTTGGTCATCGGCATCTAAGGAGTGCACCAGCGATTCAAAATGCATCCACGGCGTGCTGCGCTGCTCCTCCAAGGTAGTAGTAGATACATCAATGATATGAAGGTCACTGAACCCGGCCGTAGTCATCCAATTGCATAGATCATCCACGGTTGGTACACACCAAACATTGCGCATTCGGGCGTAGCGGTCTTCCGGGGATAAGCTGTCGGGGCCGTCCACTACCAGAGTCTCAATAATACCCTGGCCGCCACTGGGCGCGGTCAGGTTAAAGACTTTGTCGACATGCTCTTGTGGATCGCGGCGATGGTATAAAACCCCCATGCTGAAGACTCGGTCAAAGGTTGTGCTGTTGGGTATTTCTTCCACCTTTAACGGCAGTACCCAATTACGTCTGTCTTGAAAGTATTTCTGTATTGCCTGGTGCTGCATGCAAAATAGCAAAGTAGGGTCGATGCCTATGACTTCACTGGCGCCCGCGCCCAGCATGCGCCAGCCAAAATAGCCGTTACCACAGCCGATATCTAATACGCGCTGACCTTTGAAACTGCCAAGGGTTTTGCTCAGACGCCGCCATTTCCAATCTGAGTGCCATTCGGTGTCGATAAAAATATCATCGATTTGAAAAGGGCCTTTGCGCCAGGGGTGCAGAAGCATGAGTTGCTCTTGGAGTAGGCTGGTTGCGCCATCACTTAGATTTAGTTCGCAGCTAACCGCATCTGTTTGTAGTTGGACGTTTGCCTCATTAGGCGCCGCTGGAAGCCCATTGATGGCTTCCACCCAACGCGGAAAGTCGCCGTGATTTTCGCGGCGAAAACGCTCACTTAGCAGGTGTTTTGGCCATTCAGGTAAATTTTCGGGCCAGTCTAGAAATTCTATTGGTGCGCTCAAGAAGTGGGGAACCTTTTGTAGACTAAAAATGATGCCCAGTTAAGGCAACGAAACCATTGTTTGCTCTTGGTAAAACCGGCCTCCTGAAAGCGCAGGCGCTGCATTTCCTCGGTATCTACTTTCATCACATTTTCTAACGCCTGACGCTTTTGGCTCACCTCGATTTCGCTGTAGCCATTGGCTCGTTTCCAGTTCAGATGAGTTTCATCAAAAATACTTTGTGTTGCCACGTTAGCGTTGCGGACTTTTTCCGAAACAATGAGTAAGCCATTGGGGTGCATTTCTTCGCGTAGGCGGGTGAATAAAGCCAAGCGTTCTTCAGGGGCTAGGAACTGGGCAACGAAATTGAGTACCACTACCTTAGCGTCTTGTACCCGCGTGCTGAGTAAATCAGCGCATTGGAATGTAGCTCTGGGATCGCTAATTTGGTTTTGCGCTTCTTCGATCATGGCTGGGGAGTTATCCACGCCAATTACGCGAATATTAGCTGCTTGGCTCTGCTGCAAAATGGCCAGGGTAGATGCGCCAAGTGAGCAGCCCAGATCATAGGCGGTGCCTTCGCCGCCGAGATGCCGTGCGGCAATCAAGCCGGTCATGGGGATAATGGTTTCATAGCCCGGTACTGAACGTCGGATCATATCTGGGAACACGGCGACCACATCTTTGTTGAAGGCAAAGTCGACGATATGCTGTTGTTTATCTACATACACATTGTCATGCATGGTTGTTGGCCCTCTTTGTTTTTGTGGATGGTTTTTGTGGATGGTTTTTGTGGATAGTTCCTGTAGTTGGTGCTGATAACTCTTTGCTATGGTTTATCGCAAGTGTACGTTGCGATAGCCGGCGACCTTTACTAATCACATCACCGCTCAATAGCGGGAAGGGATCGCTAAATGGGCGTAGAGGTTGTGCCGCCTGCTCGCCGCGGCTGAACTGGCTTATTGTATTCAGAACAGGCTGCTACCCTGGGTCTGTGCGCAGCGGTGGTAGTGGGCAGTCTAAGGTGGCGCCTATTCCCTTAATGAGGGCAAATTGATCTTGGGTCAGCGTACCGTCTGCCAGTGCGGTATGAATGCAGGCTTTCATCAAGTGCGCTTTGAGGCTGGGTTTTAGGCCTTGCAGTTTACCCAGCGCATTGTTGAATGCTTCGTAGTCGAAATATTCTATCGTCGTGAAAGTTTTAGTCTTATTGGTCGGTAATAAATCCCAGCCTGCGTCAAAGGCGGAACTTTGTGCTTGTGGATCTGCAATGCCGGCTGCGGCGATAACGCTGAGCAATAAATGTAGTTCTGAAGTTAAGCGTTTCAATGAGCTGATATTGCCGCTACTTCTGCTTGGTGCAACAAAGTGTCCGTACAACTCTTGGGTCAAAATACGATGTAGTACCCATTCAAAAATATCTACCTGTTGATCGGCGACAATAAGTTGATTGGTGATGTCGTTGAAGCGTTCGTATTGTCTGGCTGACAGTTCTTTAAGGCTGGGAACAGCCATTTCCAGCAGTGTCAGTTTTTGTTCGTAGTTAGTCCTCATGAGCGCTGGTAGCAAACGATGTACATGCTTAGGTACCCCCTCTTCAGCGTTAAGGTCGACATACCTCAATTGTTTGTGTGCAACATCTGCCTCCACTGCTATGAGCATGGCATAAATCAATCCGCGAGCTTCAAAGGTGTCGTGGGCGGCGGATAACAGGACTTCATCTGCGTTTTGAATGAGCGCCCGGGCCTGGGCAAGATTGGCGCTGCCAATGCTTTCTAACAGCTCAGCTTGGTTAGCTCTAATCTGTGGTGTGGATGCCACTTCTGGAGCAGGTGTGGCCGTCGAGCCGTTGAAGCCAGAGGCCAGGGCCGATGTTTGGCTGCCGGTAGATTCTTTAGGTTGGCTGCCAGTGTCTTCAAATTTACCGCCCCAGCTTGGGTCTAAGGCTTGAATGCGCTTTTCTAACGGAGGGTGAGTGGACATTAGATTGGCAGCGAACGGCTTAATGGCACCAAAGAACATGTGACTACTTTGTTCCGCGTTAGCGTTTTCAATTTGTGATCCAACGCTATGACCGCCAATTTTTTTCAGAGCGTTGGCAATACCTTTGTTCGAGCGAGTAAATTGTACAGCTGCTGCGTCTGCCAGAAATTCACGTTGGCGGCTAACGGCAGCTTTAATTATGTTGCCGAAAAAAGTACCGCCATAACCGATGATCAATAAGCCGATACCCAGAGCGATTAAGCCGCCGCGTTCTTTGCTGCGGCTAAACATTGAACCTCTAAGAAAGCTGCCGCCAATGATGCCCAAAAATAGAATGCCGTGTAGTAATGCCATAAGTCGCAGATTTATGCGCATGTCGCCATTCAAAATATGGCTGAACTCGTGGGCAACTACACCCTGTAACTCTTCTCTATTGAGCAGATCTAGTGTGCCCTGATTAATACCAATAACGGCATCATTGGTCGAAAAGCCAGCAGCAAAGGCATTGATACTGTTTTCACGAATGAGATAAACCGGCGGCACGCTCAGTCCCGCAGCAATGGCCATTTCTTCGACTACGTTGAGTAAACGTTTTTCTTGAGCGTTACTCGTATTTTGATGGATCAGGATACCGCCCAAAGATTCGGCCACCGCTTTGCCGCCACCGCGCAGGGTTAAGTATTTAAATAGGCTGGCAACCGCCACCACGCCGCCTACGCCGAAGCTAATAAAAAACCAAGTCTCGGGTGGTGTTTGCGCAATAGTCTGGGCGAAATTGGATTCTGGATTTTCAAAGCTCAACATAATGGCTACGAGTAAGTTAGCCATGATGAGCAGTGAGACCAAGGCGGCTACAAACAAAAATGTAAGCTGCTTAGTCTTACTCTTAGCTTGGTCTTGGGCTTTGAAAAAGTTCATAGATTATTGTTACCCATTAATTGTTATGCCCCTCATTTGCTAAAGGTTGCTGTGCTAGAAGGAAATTTTGGGTGCTGCCTGAATAGCGGCAGAATCTTCAAATTCTAACAGTTGTGCATCACTGGGGTGACCAAAGGTTGCAGCAACCATCACGGGCGGAAAAGAGCTGCGGTAAGTATTGTATTCAGTGACTTGGTCATTAAAGGCTTGTCGAGAAAAGGCAACCTTGTTCTCAGTTGAGGTGAGCTCTTCAGTAAGTTGCATCATATTCTGATTGGCTTTGAGGTCAGGGTAGGCCTCCATAACCACATTAAGACGGCCCATGGCACTGCCTAATATACCCTCTGCTCCTGCAAGCTGCTGGATAGCTGCACCATTGCTCGGGTCTCCTGCGGCGGCGGCAAGGCCAGCAGAGGCGTCATTACGCGCGTTGATAACCGCTTCTAATGTCTCGCGCTCATGTGCCATATAGGCTTTAGCAGTTTCTACCAAATTTGGGATTAGGTCATAACGTCTTTTTAGTTGTACTTCGATTTGCGAAAAACCGTTTTCTTGGCGGTTTTTCAACGCGACAAGTTTGTTGTAGATAGCGACCAGCCAAAAAGCCAGTACCGCAACAACAACGAGCAGTATAATCATTTCCATGGCGACAATCCTATTAGGCAGATAAGGGGCTTATGATGAGGTTAGCTTGGGGAAATGCAACCAGCTTTTATATAAAAGGTCTATTTGCGTAGTGGCTGGTAGTGGCTGATGGTGATTAGTCTGTGTAGTGATAGGCTGCCCGTCATGAGTTTGTATTCGTCTGTCCGAGTCTGTTAGTTCAATTTTATTCGCTGTTTTAGCTTATACCTGCGCTGATGGTTTGAAGGCATTAGGTCTCTTTAAATACGGTGCGCTTAATCAGGAAATACCAATGACAGATAATCTGATGGTGTATTACCCCTATATCAAATTCATTCATCTGTTTTCGGTGATGATTTGGAGCATGAGCGCTGTGGGCGCTTATGTTTATTACTTTCGCACCACGCTATTTGAAGTAAAAAAAGATCCGCAAAATATGGAATTGCAACGGCGTTTGATTTGGGCCTATGAGCAATTTGATAAAACCGTAGTGCTTGAACACATCGCTTTTCCAATGCTGCTCATTACCGGGTTGTTGATGTTTTTAATGGCAGGTTGGACCACCGATAGTTCGTGGATGCTGGTCAAGTTGGTGATTGTGATCGGCTTTTTTGTTCCGCTGGAACTTTTAGATGTATGGATTTCGCATGTGCTGGGGCCCAGAATTTCAAAAAATAGAGAAAATGATGTAAATGGTTGGAATAAGGGCAGGGCACTGCACTGGCGGTTTCTGAAGACGGTGTCCCCTTGGGTGGCCGTTAGCATACCACTGGTGATTTTCTTGGCGGTGGTTAAGCCGGTGTTCTGGTAAGTAATTGCAGATTGATTAAAGAGGGGCTCGACAGGCCAAGGTCTCCCAATAGTGGCCGGTAGCGGCAAATAGCGGCATAGGTCTACAGAGGTCTACAGAGGTCTACAGAGGTCGATAAAAGCCAGTAAAGATCGGCGCATTAGCGCTTCACAAAACCCTTGTCGACCTTTAATGCCGCGACCGAATTAATCCGGTCGCGCCAGTTTCAGGTAAAGCAGTTAGTCAGGTAAGCCCAATACGCGTTTGGCAATGACATTCAATTGCACTTCGCTGGTGCCGCCTTCAATGGAGTTGGCTTTAGATCTCAACCATTGCCTGGTGGTGCCTATTTCCTTAGTAGAAAAAGCATCGCCACTCCAGCCCATAGCTTGCGTACCCATAATTTCTAACATGCGCTCATATTTGCGCTTGTTTTGTTCTGTGCCATAGAACTTAAAGATAGACGCCAGATTGCCGTCGGCTTTACCTGCTTTGGCTTCTTCCCCTGCACGAGCCATAGTCAGCTGAAAGGCTTTGTCATTGATTTCTTGTACAGCAACTTTTTCCCGGATCGCTGGATCTGCAATACGCCCAGCTTTTTCGCCCACATACGCTTTTGCAATGTCATGTAGCTTGCTAGATGAACCGCCCAAGGCGCTGTTGCCACCGATGCCTGAGATCATTTGTCGTTCGTGTTGCAGCAGACGCTTGGCAATGCCCCAGCCTTTGTTTAACTCGCCGACTAACTGAGTTTTGGGTACTCGAACATCGTCGAAGAAGGTTTGGCAAAAGGGCGAAGCGCCGCTGATTAGCTGGATTGGCGACGTACTCACGCCTTCGCTGGCCATATCGAACAAGAGAAAGCTGATGCCTTCGTGCTTGGAGACTTGCTGATTGGTGCGCACTAAACAAAAAATCCAGTCCGCTTCATTGGCGTAGGAGGTCCAAATTTTTGCGCCATTGACCAAGTAATGGTCGCCTTGGTCCTCTGCTTTTGTTTGTAGGCCAGCAAGGTCAGAGCCGAAGTTGGGTTCTGAATAACCCTGGCACCAGCGGATTTCGCCGCGAGCGATTTGCGGTAGGTAGTGTTTCTTTTGTTCTTCCGTGGCGAACTCAAGTAGTGCTGGCCCTAACATCCAGATACCAAAGCTCTGGAGTGGCGAGCGTGCTTTGATGCGGCCTAATTCTTGTTGCAGCACTTTGTCTTCGTCAGCGGTTAAACCGCCGCCGCCATACTCTGCCGGCCAGCGCGGTACTGTCCAACCTTTCTCAGCCATGCGCTCTAACCACAATTTACAATCTTCGTTAGCCCATTGCTGCTTACGACCACCCCACACGGTTTCCTCTTCTGGCATTGGCGTGCGCATTGAGGTTGGGCAGTTGGCCTCTAGCCAGCTTCTCGTGTCTGTTCTGAATGTGGATAGATCGCTCACCGTAGATTCCTCAAATTTATTGTTTTATACCTGCCGTGTATTTAAGCAGAGGCGTTTACTTAAGCAAAGGCTCAGGTGGATGATCCTATTGGGTTGGCGCTCATGCAAGCCGCTACTTTCGGACATGGGTTGGCCCAAGAGAGCGGCATTCTAATATTTGTGATTCTTTGCGGTATGATGGTACTTGTGAAAATATAATAAGGCTGCGCGATCATGGCAGAAGTTTCTGGGGAGCACTTTGACGGTGCAGCGTTTCGTCAAACAATGGGTAATTTTTGTTCCGGCATCGTCATAGTCACGGCAAATTTTGAAGGCGCGCCTGTGGGTTTTGCAGCGCAGTCATTTGTCTCGCTCTCGTTAGATCCGCCTTTGGTAGCTTTTTGTCCTGGCAAAACCTCTTCCAGTTGGCCAAAAATTCGCGCCAGCGGTGGCTTCTGTATCAATATTTTGGCAGCAAACCAAGCGGATGTTTGTGTCACCATGGCGCAACCAGGTGCTGATAAATTTGCCACTGTTGAGTGGCGTGAAGGTTTGTTAGGCGCACCGATATTAGCTGGTGTGTTGGCTCATATTGAATGCGATTTAGAAGTTGAACACGATGCTGGTGATCACACAATTGCTGTTGGCCGTGTGCGTCATTTTGAATCTTCTCAAAGCCAGAGTCAGCCTTTACTTTATTTTCGTAGCAAGTACGGGGCCTTTTCTGAATTTGATTAGGCTCAGGTTTAGTTAGGTGGCAGTTGCGCCGCGGAAATAGCCTATTTCTAATTGGGCTGCTTACGAAAAGCGGTAAAACCTAATGTCTTACCGCTTTGCCGTTCTTTAACTAGCGCGTTTCTTTTTAGGGCGCTAACGCTTCTCTCGTTTAGGGCGCTAACGCTTCTAGGCACTCCCAGTGCAGGTCGCCAAATACGCCATTTGGATTGACCGGCTGTATACAAACGTGGTCTGCGCCAGCGTCCATATGTTCGGCTATGCGTTCTTTGATTGCGTCTGCATCGCCGTAGGCAAAGGTAGCGTCTATAAACTTGTCACTGAGGTTGTCTATATCGGCCTCGTTCAAACCCATGCGCAACCAGTTGTTACGGTAGTTGGGTAGCTTGTTGTAAATGGATGCCACAGGTCGTGCTAGTTCTCGTGCCTTTGCAGTGTCTGTTTCCAAAATCACCTTTTGCTCTACACACAACAGCGGCCCTTCACCCAAAATGTCTCTAGCCATCTTGGTGTGAACGGGCGACGTGAAGTAGGGGTGAGCGCCATCGGTATTGGTTTTTGCTAATTCGAGCATTTTGGGGCCTAGGGCCGCAATGAGTGTCGGCGGTGTCTCAGCCGGGGGCAAGCCGTTGTACGGCGCTGTGGCCATACGCTCTAGGTATGTGCGCATAGTGGCAAGCGGTGGGCCGTACTCTAAACCTCTAACACCCTCAACTAAGGGCTTGTGGGATACCCCTATTGCTAGCGCGAAGCGGCCGCCAGATTGTTCTGCCAAAGTTTTTTGTGCAGCAACGGTAACGCCGGGTTCACGGTTATAGATGTTCACAATGCCCGTTGCCAAGTTGAGCTTTTGCGTATTTGCCATTAACCAAGAAGACATTACTAATGGGTCCTTGCCCACAGTTTCAGGCAGCCATAACGTGCCATAACCCAGCGCTTCCATGCGTTTTGCTGCGGTTGCGCCGTCTGCTGCTGACATACCGTCTAAGAAATACCAGACGCCAAGTTTGCCTAAATCCATAACCTATCTCTCCATTTTGCTTTTTTTGATAAATTTTTGTGAGCGTTAAAATTTGTGTTCTATGGCTTTATTTGCCGAACCTTACTATCTACCTTTAAACAGGCCCGGTCGACGTTCACTGACGGCGCGGATGCCCTCATACGCATCTTCTGTGGCGCGCAGCCATTGTTGCTCTGCCAGTTCGTGGACCGTGGCATTCGCCACCGCGTCAGCCAAACCTTGACGCATTGTTGCCCTCACGGACTGCATGGCTAGTGGTGCATTTTCTGCTAACTCGGAAGCCAGTTTTATCGCCGCGTTAAGCAATTCGCCTTCTGCCGCCACTTCATCTACAAGGCCTAAGG
>CAJXUL010000016.1 GCA_913060615.1 uncultured Gammaproteobacteria bacterium
GTGTATAAGAGACAGAGCCCATAGTCCTCGTTGGGGTATTTATCCTTTAATAGGCGGCATTTTTGCAATTATTGGCAGCGGTTTTTCACTGCGTCAAATCTGGCTACAAAATCTGCCCAAGGATCAGGTACCAAGTTGCGGTCCTGATCTTGCGTATATGATTGAGTCATTTCCACTGAGCGATTTACTCGCAGCCATGACATCAGGCACTGGAGACTGCGCGCAGGTGAGCTGGTCATTGCTTGGTTTGAGCATTCCGGCTTGGTTATTTGCTGGCTTTATGGTTCTACTCTTTGGCTGTGTCATGCAAATTCGTCAAGGTATTAAGTAGTACTCTTTAGCCAGTCGCGAGCAGAATGAGACGACAAAAATACTCCGAACGTTAGAGTCGGAGTACAGGAATTAAGAATGAGCGGAACCACAAAAAAGATATTAGTGGCCAACAGTAAAGGCGGCTGTGGCAAAACAACTATTGCTACCAACCTTGCTGTAGCGTTTGCCAATCAGGGTTTAAAGGTGTCGCTACTAGACTGTGATAGACAGGCAAGCTGCCTACATTGGGCTGAAGAGCGAGATGCCCAAGCACCTAACGTTAAAACTGTTGCCAATTATCATTCAGCCGACAAACTAGCAGAGCAAATTGTCCACGAACAAGATAACGACTCAGACGTTATTATTATGGATGTAACCGGGCGGCATACAGACGCCAGCTTGTTCGAAGAAGCACTCAAAGCAAGCGATCTTGTGCTGATACCGATGCTGGCATCTTCATTGGACATCAAAGCAGGCAAGCGCTTCGTAGCGGACTTAATGACGCACAGAGTAATGCGTGCCACGCCCAGACCTATAGGCGTAATTTATAACCGGGCGCAAAATAACTCGGCCAATAAGCAGCGGCTAGAAGATTTTCTGCGCTGCCTTGGTGTTCCGGTTATTACTGAAATCAAAGATTCACCAGTGTACGTAAACGCAGTGGAAGCTGGCGCCGGCGTAATAGAGATGAGAGAAAACGCGGCCGCAAACAAAGAGTACCCCGCGTGGCGCGATATTATGCTTTGGATAGACAGAAGAGCCTCAGGTCGACGTGAACTACCTCGCCCAATCCAAGCAGGAAGAAAAACAACTCGCGCCAACCCTAAGCAAGCAAGGATTTCCTAATCCAACAAATTGCATGGCGGTTTTGCTGGGTCTTTGAGTTTCATCAAAGACAATAAAAGTAGAATTTCTGAAAAACAATCGAAGATTCGCAACGGCGATTTCGACCCAAACCTTATTAATGCCTGAAACTCCAACTAGGAAAGAAGTAAATTAGCCGATGCTGCGTGTACAAGATCTAAAATTCGAGCGCGGCGATGACGTGCTTTTCGACGGTGTAAACCTTGTAGTCTACCCCGGCCAAAGAGTGGCCGTTGTCGGTCGCAATGGTGTGGGTAAATCCACATTTTTCAATTTAGTGTTAAAGAAACTCGAGGCCAGTGGCGGTGAAGTAGATTTCCCCGAAGACTGGCAGTTGGGTTATATGGCCCAGGAAGTGGAGATCAACGATCGTCCGGCCATAGAATTCATTATTGATGGACACAAAGAGTTGCGGAAAACCGAAAAAGCCATTGCCGAGACTGAGGATCCAGTAAAACTGGCGAATCTTTATACTCAGTACGATGACCAAGGTGGTTACCAGTCTGAGGCGCGCGCCGGTGAAATCTTATATGGCCTAGGCTTTAACGACGAAGAAGCAAAAAAGTCTTATCGTGACTTTTCCGGTGGCTGGCGTATTCGCCTAAACCTTGCCCAAGCTTTAATGGCACCCAGCGACATGCTGCTCTTGGACGAACCCACTAACCACTTAGATCTTGAAGCTATATTGTGGCTTGAGACTTGGTTAAAGCGCTTCCAAGGCGCCCTGCTTATTATTGCTCACGACAGAGCTTTTCTTGATGCCACCGTTACCCAGGTACTCTATCTCGCCGGTGCTGAGGGCAAATTCTATAAAGGCAATTATTCGTCATTTGAACGTCAACGCAGCGACGAGTTGGAGCGCGAACAGGCAATGGCGGTTAAACATCAGGCTCAGGTCAGTCACATACAACAGTTTGTCGACCGCTTTCGCGCTACCGCTAGTAAAGCGAAACAAGTGCAAAGCCGGATCAAGGCGCTGGAGCGGATGCAAACACAAGCTGCCCTGCATGTTGACTCAGATTATAGAGTTAACTTCAGCAATCCAGATAAAGTCTCCAACCCACTACTCAGCTTTCGCAAAATGGATCTTGGCTACGGCGATTCCGTGATTCTTAAGCAGGTGGGGCAAACCGTACTGCCCGGCGCGAGAATTGGCGTACTTGGTGCAAACGGCGCGGGTAAATCTACTCTGCTCAAAGCTATTGTTGGCGACCTAGAACCGCTAAATGGACAGCTTGAAAAAGGCACCCACTCGCATATTGGGTACTTTGCTCAACACCAGCTCGAATCATTAGATATGTCTTCTACCGCCTACGAGTCGATGATGGAGGTCAGGCCAGACTTTAGAGAGCAGCAGTGCAGAGACTACCTCGGAGGCTGGGGCTTCAACTTGCCGATGATACAGCGGCCCATTAAAAGCCTTTCTGGTGGCGAAAAAGCTCGCTTTGTTATGGCAATTTTGGCTTCAGAGAAACCCGCAGTGCTTGTCTTAGACGAGCCTACCAACCACCTCGATCTAGATATGCGCGACGCCTTAGCACTGGCGCTCCAGGCTTATACCGGTGCAGTCATTATCGTCGCTCACGACAGAAGCCTTCTGGCGAAAATTGTGGATGAGCTTTGGTTGGTAGAAAATGGCACATTGACCACTTACCATGGTGATATTGAGGATTACACTGCCGCCAGAATTGAAAACGGTTCAGCCGGCGGCGGCGGCAAAGAGACCGCAGGGTCAAAGAAAGCCCAACGCCAAGAACGCGCAGCTGCGAGGGCGTCACTGACGGAACTACGCAAGAGTGTGCGTAATTTCGAAAAGGAAATGGAGCGCAGCAATACTAAGCTGAAGGCTATTGAGGATATTTTGGCAGACCAAAAGACCTACGATGAAATGCCAGCAGAAGAATTGAATGATTTATTGGCAAAGGCTGCGAACTTACGCAAACAGGTCGATAAATCTGAGGAAGGTTGGTTAGCTGCAAGCGCAGAATTAGAAGGTATTAACTAGTTTTAGAGAGCCTGCTGAGTTACCGCACTAGTGAGACACGTTAACTAACCAGTGCGTTAGGTAAAAATAGGAGTTTGTATGAGAACATTTCCACAAACCAGAATGCGCCGGAACAGAGAAAAAGATTTTGTACGGCGTTTAGTACGAGAAAATCAACTTAGCGCCGATGACCTAATTTATCCGATGTTCATCATCGACGGCGACAATCAAGCCTCAGACATTGCATCTATGCCAGGTATCCAGCGCCTGTCCATAGACCTTGCGGTGAAAGAAGCAAAGATGCTCCACGATCTAGGCTTACCGGCTATTGCGTTGTTTCCGAATGTAGATAGCAAAGTGCGCACATTAGATGGCGCTGAAGCCTACAACCCAAATGGCCTTATTCCATTGGCGGTACAAGCGATTAAATCAGCAGTACCTGAACTTGGTATCATTACCGACGCGGCCTTGGATCCTTATACAACGCATGGCCAAGACGGCATCTTGGATGACGCTGGCTATGTAACAAACGACATGACCGTAGAGGCCCTTTGCCGACAGGCCACTGTGTGTGCCCGTGCAGGTGCTGACGTTATTGCCCCCTCAGATATGATGGACGGCAGAATTGGCGCTATACGCCAGGAGCTGGAAAGTTCTGGTTTTATTAATACGCGAATCATGGCGTATTCGGCAAAATATGCATCATCCTACTATGGGCCTTTTCGTGATGCTGTGGGCTCAACTAATAGCCTAGGTGGCGGCAATAAACAGACCTATCAAATGGACCCAGCCAATCTGGAAGAAGCCATTCATGAAGTTGGCTTAGACATTGAGGAAGGCGCTGACATGGTCATGGTGAAACCGGGTATGCCTTACTTAGATGTCTTACGTCGAGTCAAAGACAAATACCAAGTGCCTACTTTCGCCTACCAAGTTAGCGGCGAATACGCTATGCATGCAGGCGCAATTGAACAAGGATGGCTGGGCGAAGCGGTGATTGGTGAGAGTTTACTGTGCTTCAAGCGCGCAGGGGCCGATGGCATTTTGAGTTACTTCAGCAAGCAATGGCTAGTGTCCCATGCGGAACAAGGTTAAGACCGAATGCATAAAACTAGTCTACGACATAAATCTCAGCTCAATTTGAACTGAGGCTGAAATGTAGCAATCATTTCTCTGTCACTAGCGGCTTTAGCGGGACACATATAGTTTATCGGTGCTACAATTTTCTTTTCTAAAACATTAGGGGGCTCAGATGAGCGACAATATCGTTCATACCAGTGACGACGGCTTTCAAGAAGACGTTCTTAACTCAGATAAACCAGTTCTAGTAGATTACTGGGCTGAATGGTGCGGACCATGCAAAATGATTGCACCGATTTTGAGCGAAGTCGCTGGTGAATACGCTGACAGGATTAAGGTTTGCAAACTGGATATCGATGCTAATCAGGCAACACCGCCGAAGTACGGTATTAGAGGTATTCCAACACTTATGCTGTTCAAAAATGGTGAGGTAGAAGCGACTAAAGTAGGCGCGCTTTCCAAGTCTCAACTGCAGGCTTTTTTGGACAGTAATATCTAATTGGGAGCAGCTTAAAGATGTTCACAGAGTGGGCCTAGCGTAGGTCCATTTTGTTGTAGCGCCAGAGCTGAAGTAGGAGATTGTCAAAAAGCTTTAGCGAAGAGGCAGTTTAGAACCAAATTTCTTCACATTAGCCGCATTCCTAGTCAAAAAATCATATCATTTAGATTGTTTTTACTCCTTGACCCCCAGCCTGAAGTCACTAGACTGAGAGGCGAGAGATGCAGCAAATTTAGATTTAGAAGAAGTACCAAGTTTAAATTTCGAAATAACCTTCGAGCCCCATCTCCCACAGACCCCCTTTATTTATTATCACGCCTAATTTCCCTGTGCATTCGTTGTAGCACTGCGGAGAATTCAAACAACACTACTACGGTTTTCATACTAATATGGCAATGCACCTTTCAGATTTAAAACGCCAACCTGTCGCAGAACTCATGGAGACTGCTCGTGAGATGGGTTTGGAAAATGTCGGCAGATCACGCAAACAAGAAGTTATTGCGGCGATAGTACGCAAACAATCTAAAAACGGCGAAGACATTTACGGCGAAGGTACGCTTGAAATCCTTCAGGATGGCTTCGGCTTTTTGCGCTCACCTGACAGCTCTTACCTCGCTGGCCCAGATGATATTTATGTATCTCCAAGTCAAGTCAGACGTTTCAATCTGCGCACTGGCGACAGCATTGCTGGAAAAATTCGCCCACCTAAAGACGGCGAAAGATATTTTGCGCTACTTAAAGTAGATGAAATCAACTTCAGTGAAAGCAGCAGCAAAACGCACAAAGTCTTATTCGAAAACCTTACCCCACTGTTTCCTGACGAAAGACTACAGCTAGAGCGTGGTAACGGTAGTACCGAAGATTTAACCGCTAGGATCATGGATCTTGTAGCACCTATCGGTAAAGGCCAAAGAGCACTGATAGTTTCGCCTCCTAAAGCAGGTAAAACATTAGTTCTGCAAAATATTGCCCAATCCATTGCATCGAATAATCCTGAGACTGTACTTATTGTACTTCTCATTGATGAGCGCCCAGAAGAAGTAACTGAAATGCAGCGCTCTGTTCGCGGCGAAGTAGTGGCCTCCACCTTTGACGAGCCACCCTCGCGCCACGTACAAGTTGCTGAGATGGTTATTGAAAAAGCTAAGCGCTTGGTTGAGAACAAAAAGGATGTGGTTATTCTTCTCGACTCCATTACACGCTTGGCTAGAGCCTACAACACCATTGTGCCTTCATCAGGCAAAGTATTGACCGGTGGTGTAGACGCCCACGCACTAGAGCGTCCAAAGCGTTTCTTCGGCGCAGCAAGAAATATCGAAGAAGGCGGCAGCCTGACCATCGTAGCTACTGCGCTAGTAGACACAGGTTCAAAGATGGACGAAGTGATTTACGAAGAGTTTAAGGGTACGGGTAATCAAGAATTACATCTTGAACGTAAAATTGCAGAGAAGCGCGTTTACCCAGCAATCAACATACGTAGATCAGCGACACGTCGTGAAGAACTACTGATGACTGAAGAAGAATTACAAAGAGTTTGGATTCTGCGCAAACTATTGCACGACATGGACGATATAGCGGCCATTGAATTTATTTTAGACAAGTTGAAAGAAACCAAAACCAACAACGATTTCTTTAATTCAATGAAGCGATAGCATAACGCCGCCGTCGAAAACGTAAGAAAAGCCTGCGGTGGAAGACAGAACAATAGCAAAGAGCACGGCTGCGACTAAAATGACAGAAAATAGGAGTCGGGAGCAGCTGAGGTTCATTCCACTCAGCAGAGTCTCGAAGTAGATCTTGCTTAGCTGGTAGGCGAGAAAATTTCTTGGCTCGACCCTACCCCAACGAATTGCGCTTCAAAAAATCAAGCCGTCAACAAATCATGCCTTTAACAGATATTGTAAAGCGCTTTGAGCATCACCAAGTCCATGACAAGCTTGTCCTAGTTCGCGGTAAATTTCACTGCGAATTAAGTCACCCTCTGGGGCTTGAGCCAACGCACTTTCAAAGTAATCTCTAGCTAAAGAGACCTGTCGCTGAGCAATTGCAAGGCGGCCCAACGCCATCAACAACGCAACATTGTCAGGGTTTTTCTTTAACCACTTTTTCCCTTGGATAAGCTGGGCTTCAACATTTGAGCCATGTGTTTTTCCGAAGCACAGCACCAATTGATCATCCCATTTGGCGGCCAGGGCGTACTCTATGGCAGCAAGCGCGTCTTCGGTGCGCACTAACAACAGGAAATCGACCCACGCACTATAAATAGCAACGTTGCTCTTGAGAGCCTTAGGTATAATTTTCAGAGCATCTGCAATGTTCGACTCAGCTAATAATCGAGCCGCCCAAACTCTCTCAAAGTCCTGCTCAAACACTTCTTTTTTCAACAACTTTTGTTTTTCCAAAGTCGGCCAAAGCTTTTTTACGTCCAACCAACGGTGTTCATTGAGGTAGGCTCTGGCTAGCACTACCAACCTTTGACCCGAGCACTCGCCAGCCAAGTGTATTGGCTCGAGGATTTCTATAACATCTGCGCTTTCGCCCTGGGCAATTTGCCAGGTCATCATTATGTTTCCAATGGACTGGTCAGTATCCGGCAGTAAGGATTTAGCCGCTTCCAACGCACTAACTTCCACCTCTTTGTTGCCCAATTCATGTGCTGCACGTGCTAGACCAAGATTACTGGCCAGATCAATGTCGCCAAGCTTCTTAGCTTGTAAGAAGTCTCTTTGGGCCAACACCCACTTACCCTGCAACAATGCTAGCGCAGCCGTCTCTGAAAGCACACGAAGCCCCCTGACTTTGCGCTGCCCGGTCCAACCTAGTAGCCAACTACTGCCGCGCAAAAAAGCACGTAAGGTTAAGTAAATCAAACGCAGTACAACAGCAATAGCGGTTAGCGCTACGAGGCTTCCCCACAGAGTGGTCTCCGCAGCAATATCGCCTATGCGTACCAATATGTAGCCGGAGTCGTCGAGCCAGTAGCCAACGCCTAGGGCTGCAAGCAGCAAAACGAGTAATACTGTTAGCAGCCTCATTCCGCGGCAAGCTCGGCTTTACTCAGCATCTCTAAAGATGCAGAAATATCAGTCAACTCTGGTGTCAGATCAATAACTGAGAGTTCTTGAATATTGGCCAGAAGTTGCATCTCTAGGGAGCCATTGACATCAAAGTACTCTATCGTAGTTGTCTTAGCTCGGAGTAGGCTAGCTTGATAAACCTGCTCTTGTCCCTGGAGCAAGGCTAACTGAGCTTGCTCTATAGCCAAGCTAATTCTGAGTCGTGCGAGCACTACAACCTCATGGGTGGGCAAGAGTTTCGGCAGTGTTTGATTGTCTGTCTCTTCAACTAAAGAGCTGACGCGAATGAGGCTTTTGAGCCGATCAAGTATTTGCTGCCACCAGACCTGCGTTGGCGGCGCTCCTTTTGGTTCGGTTAACGCCGTATTGTTTTGCTTAGAGAGGCCGCTGGGAATGTCACCCTTGAGCGTTTCTAGGCGGATATAGATTTCTTCAATGTTGACAACTTCGACGCGCGCAAGTGAGGCAATATCGTCGGCTAGTTTTGCTCGGAGTGGGAACGGCGCGAGGTCGCCAAGGTCTTGAAGGATTGCCTCCGCGCTAGTTAATGCCCGTAATGCGAAAACTGTATCTCGCTGCATTATTAGGCTACGGTTTGCCTCTCGCAACAAATAGCCCGCTTCTGCCAATCGCCACTTATTTGGCGTGGTTGGCTTACTCGCTGTAACCAATTCCAATCCGGTCTGTAGATCTATCTCAGCCTGACTTAGACGCTGTTCAATTTTTTCATCTAGCTGACTCTGCAGCGCTAGTTGGCGTTGCTCCATAGTAGCGGTTGCCGAAGACAACTGATCTGTCACTTTTGTCGATAACGTTTGTCGCGCAGCGTCACTTTCGGCAATAACTTTGTCTAATGGGCTGTTTTGCACCAACTGTAAATACAAAAAACCCGCTAACGCTAACCCGCTGCCAGCCAAAATGAAGGTCAAAAATATGAAGAACCTGCCCGAGCTACTCATTCTATTTTTAGTCAATCCTGTTTCCTTTCGCTGCGGATTAGGTTGCGCCTTAACGTTTACACCCGCTCCTTTAGGTTCGATATTTTGTTCTTCATGCATTTTCTATTCTCGCAAGTGCGTTGAGTAATGACCGGGCATCCATGCCTTGCGCATTAACAACCCTAGAAAAACCCAATTCTAAACTAAGATTGGCGACACGTTCAGAGGGGACAACAAAATTCGCAGATAAACTGCCGCCGAGTTCTCGCCAGACTTTGGCTGCAGCTATAAAGCCGTGGGTAGAACCAACAAGAATTACGTTCGCGTTGACAATGGACGGGTTCTCTATAGACCGAACGATACGGCGGTAGAGTGTTACCACACTGAGGTGACAGCGCTGCATCAGTGACTTGTGAAGAATGTCACGCCCGTCTTCGCCGCAGAAAATCCAAACATGTTCATCCGCCTTTATGCTTTGCACCGTCGGGCAAGCTAACAAGCCTTCGGAGCTCGCGTGTTCAGGTTCAATGACACTAAGTCCACCGGCCTTAAGAATATCTGCAGTACTTGGACCAATCGCTAGAAATGTGCAGGTTCTGTGTGCTTCACAATAGACCTTGGCCAAATATTGCCTGGCCGCGTGTTGGGATAAAAAGATACACAAATCCGGCGCATTAATTTTTTGCGATGGATTGAGTTTAGGCGGCAGCAACTGAATTTCGGTAACCGACTCACAAATGCTTTTGTAGCCCTCAGGAATTAGCTGAGCGGCGATGCGCGATGCACTCGGTTCTGTCAGAGTTATCCAGATTTTTGTCACATTTTCAGCCGTTTTTAATCAGTGCTTATCTTGCCTTATGCTATCCAAAATCTCACCCGCACCATTGGCGAGAAGCTCGGCGACAGCTTGGCCCGCTAACGTTATTGGATCGCTTCCGGTGACCGTACTGCGGATAATTTTTGCACCAATGCCATCGGCTACTAATGCAGAGAGCTGTATTTGTGTAGAAGAGGTGAAGTGTGCCGAGGCAGCTACTGGCAGCGCGCAATCTGCACCTAGCCCAGCACTGATGCCTCGCTCTGCAATCACACAGGCACTGGTTTGTGCGTCCAGCAAGGGAGTGAGAAATTCTTCGATAGCGCTGCCCTGTAATATTTCTACACCTAGGGCCCCCTGACCTGGAGCCGGCAGACACTCGGTTACTGACAGGGGATGCAGGTCATCACGGTGCAGTTCAAGGCGGGCTAAGCCAGCTGCGGCTAGAACAATACCGTCGAACTCGCCGGAATCGAGTTTTTCCAGGCGTGTACCGACGTTGCCGCGAATTGGCAACACTTCTAAATCTGGACGAATCGCCAAAATTTGAGATTTTCGACGCAAGCTAGATGAGCCTATTCGAGAGCCTACAGGCAGTGCCTCAAGTGGACCTTTGGAGCTGACTAGAACGTCACGAATATCATCGCGGAACGCTATTAGGGGTAGGCTAAATCCGTCAGGCATCACAGCCGGTAGATCTTTTACGGAATGCACGGCCATATCCGCACGTCCGTCGAGCATTGCTACTTCAAGCTCCTTAATGAACAAACCTTTGCCGCCAATCTCACTTAGAGGAGCATCTAGCCACCGATCACCTTTAGTACTCATGCCAACCAGTGTTACTTCAATTTCTGGGTGAGCTGCTAGCAACTGCGTACGCAAAAACCTAGCCTGCCACAATGCAAGTTTGCTCTCACGAGTGGCAATTCTAATATTCTTCATAAGGTCCTAATAATTACAGCCGCCTTATAACTTTGCGGACTCCAGGTAAATGTCGTCGGCTAATATCCACAGTCTCTTCAATATCGTTCAATCTGACACCTATCTGTCCAGATACGCTTTTTTCGAGGCCCAAAATATGATGCTTAGCCACCAGCGCATTACGATGGATACGAAGAAAAATATCAGCAAATTCCTTCTCTAGTTCGCGCAGCGTCTCGTCAATGATAACCTCTCCGCCAGCATGACGCACCGAAACATATTTTTGATCCGCTCTCAGATACCGAATATCACTCACATTAACCAGCTCCACGCCTTTATAGGTACGTGCGCAAATGTGCGCTCGTCGAGTTTCGTCTACCCCATGTAGCGAGGCCAATTGCAGGCGATTCAAGCGAGTAGATTTGTCCAGCGCCGCAATCAAGTGCTCTTTCCTGACCGGCTTTAATAAATAGCCCACTGCCTGTAACTCAAAAGCCTTAATTGCGTGTTCTTCGAACGCAGTGCAGAACACCACAGCGGGAGAATCTTTTTGACCAAGAAAATGTCTGGCAGTTTCGATGCCGTCCATTCCTGGCATTCTAATATCGAGCAAAAAAAAGGTCAGGACGTAGGTCTTCGCTTATCCGCAATGCCTCTAAACCAGTCCCTACATCGCCTATAATTTCGTGGCGCCCATCACTTTCAAGCATGCGGCGCAGCCTGTCTCGCGCGAGAGTTTCGTCATCCACTATAAGAATTCGCATAGCCGTTGGCCTCTTTTACTGAGCGATCGGTACTTTAGGGCACCGCAACTTTGTCAAAAATATCTTTCCCTGTAGCGAGGTTCTTAGCTGAGCTTTAGCCCCATAGAGCACCTCCAATCTAGAGCGGATGTTGTCTATTGCCAAGTTATTACTTTTGCCCGCAGAGTTAGAATTGTTTCTCTCCATATGGTCCTCTGACCCATAAACCGAATCGTACTGTGGCACTGGATTTGTAATGGTGATCACCATGTCATCATCGAGATACTCAAGATCAAAATTTATCGTTCCGCCCTCAGGAATAGGCTGCACACCATGATAGATTGCGTTTTCCAACAATGGTTGCAGTAGTAGGAGCGGAATTTTTGGCGATACTTTTGCCTCGGCAATTGTCCAATTCATTACCAAGCGCTCACCTAAGCGTAAGCCCTCAATTCGCACATATCGCCTACACAAATCCAGTTCGTCCTCAAGCCGCACAAAACTTCCTTCCTCCTGCAAGCTGGCACGAAATAGTTCGGACAAATCTTCTACGACTTGCTCAGCGGTTTCGGGGTCCGAAGGAATCAAACTGGCGATAATATTCATACTGTTGAAAAGAAAATGCGGGCGAATCCGCGACTGCAGAGCCTGGATTTTGGAATGAAGTTCCGATTCTTCCTGGCGTATTAATCGGTGTCGAAGCACGCTAAATCTCAGGTAAATACCTAGACAAAGAATGACAATCGCTATGCGTCTCGGCAGAAGATATTCCGGGGAGGGTTCATTAGAAAAAATCATATTCATGATGAAGTGCACTGCGATAGTGCTAGCAATACCTATTATAAATACGCAGATCACCGATATTAGTATAGGGGTGCGAGCAATGAAGCCTTTCAGGTTCTGTACCACAACACTAAAAAGCAATGCCACCCAGAGAGCAAACAGCGATGTGAAAATAAAATGGTGCCATGTCATTTCACTACTCAGCGCCCAACTACACAGGCCAAGCAACAACCCGACGACTACTAGAAGAAATAGAGTTCTCGGTGCCAGCAAATCTGGCATCACTAAACGCTCAGAACTATAAACTGACTCTATAAGCTTGGTAATCAAAATATATCACCTAATGACATTTTTCCAACCTCAGGCCAACAACTTGGCTACTAAATCTTCATTGCTTGGTATACTGCCCAGAAGAAATTCACAAAATTCCCCATGGAAACAGAATAGCATAATGGTAAACAAAACCGATCATTCAGAAAATACAACCGATCAGAGTTTACTGAGAGGACGATTTAGCGAAGCAACAGATGAGTTCGTTGAAATTTTCACCGCATCTGTCAGCTTTGACCAACGCCTATATAAAGAAGATATACGCGGCTCTCTTGCACATGCTCAAATGCTATTGAAAATCAAAATGCTGACCTCCGGTGAATTTGATCAGATAAAAGGTGGTTTGGACGCGATAAAAGGTGAAATCGAGACCGGAAAGATGACATGGAGTGTCGCGCTCGAAGATGTTCATATGAATATTGAGCATCGGCTTATCCAGCTAATTGGCGATACTGGTAAAAAACTGCACACTGGAAGGTCACGAAATGACCAAGTAGCTACGGATATACGGCTCTATTTACGCGACGCAATCGACGAGATTTTTGACCTTGAGTCAGCTTTATTACACCGTTTAGCTGACCTTGCAGAAAAGCATCACGACACCATTCTGCCGGGTTTTACTCATTTACAAGCTGCCCAACCCATCACTTTCGGCCACCACCTAATGGCTTGGTTTGCTATGCTCAATAGAGATAGAAGCAGATTAGTGGACTGCCGCAAGCGCACTAACCAACTGCCTTTGGGCGCAGCCGCGCTGGCAGGCACGCCCTACAAGCCAGATAGAGAATACATGGCGGCACTTTTGGAATTTGAAGGCGTGTGCGAAAATTCACTCGACGCAGTCAGTGACCGAGATTTTGCCATTGAGTTCTGCTCCGTCGCAGCCCTTACGCTAACCCACATGTCTCGGTGGTGCGAAGAGCTGATCTTATGGTCAAGCCAACAATTTAGCTTCATCGACTTACCAGATAGATTTTGTACCGGTTCAAGCATCATGCCGCAAAAGAAAAACCCAGATGTACCCGAACTTATTCGCGGCAAAACTGGCCGGGTTAATGGCAATTTAATTTCTATGTTGACCCTGATGAAGAGCCAACCCTTGGCTTACAATAAGGACAATCAAGAGGATAAAGAACCACTTTTTGATTCAGTGGATACGCTGCGAGATTGCCTCACTGCACTAGTAGGGTTGGTACCGAATATAATTCCAAACAAAGTGAATATGCGCCAAGCAGCACTGTCTGGTTTCACTACCGCTACAGATCTAGCCGACTATTTGGTTAGAAAAGGCCTGCCCTTTAGAGATGCTCACGAGGTAGTGGGCGAAGCAGTACAACGCGCAATTGAACTAGGCAAACCACTTGAGGCCTTATCTATTGAAGAGCTTGCCGGGGGCGCGTCGGATATAATTGATGAAGATGTTTACGAGGTACTTACGCTCACCGGATCTGTGGCTGCCAGAGATCACCTGGGTGGCACAGCGCCACGCCAAGTTCTTAAAGCGATAGCAACAGCCCGCAGGCTTATATAGACCGCTATTGAGACTGGTTTAGCGCCCTATACAGCACCGAGCCAAAACTTTTACAAAATTTGTAAAAGTGGCCCAAGCCAAAATGGGACTTTTGCGAATGCGAAAAACGCTTTGCCGGCAAACACTCAAGCTAGAATCACCTGCCCTCTAGGGTGCAGGCGTCAGAAGCCGTTGTAGCATTCAACAAAAGCTAGTGAATGTGCGTGAAAAAATAGGAATAGCAGATATGAAGTGGATCGTTTTGGCATATATTTCCAGTCTTATTGTGACATGCGGACAAAAAGGTCCCTTGCAGCTGCCCGACTATGAAGAAACCGGGCAGAGCGTTGGGCGGCTAATAGCCCAACCAATTCATCACTCTTTATCCACGCCAAGACAAACCGCAAGGACAATGACCCCGTGACTTTAGGAAACTCCGAAAACGAATTTACTGCCGCAAAGTACGTACAGGATGATCTGTATATTGAGCAAACTGCCTTGAGTAAAATTGCCGACGCCATTGGCACACCTGCTTATGTTTACTCAAAGGGTTATTTAACCGAACAATATAATCTACTAAGTGAGGCGCTCAGCAGTACGCCTCACCGAATACATTACTCAGTGAAAGCCAATTCCAACTTGGCAATACTTTCGTTATTCAAGTCGCTAGGCGCAGGTTTTGACATCGTGTCTGCTGGAGAGCTTAGTCGCGTGCTGGCTGTTGGCGGTGACCCGGCTTCGGTGATTTTTTCTGGTGTGGGTAAATCTGTTGAGGAGATCAACTTCGCATTGAAGGCTGGAATAGGCTGTTTCAATGTAGAAAGTCGCGGTGAGCTTTTACGCATTATGACCCAGGCTGAACTGCTGGGATGTGTTGCCAATGTTGCGATTCGAGTGAATCCAAACGTAGATGCAAAGACCCACCCCTATATCGCAACCGGTCTCAAAGAAAATAAATTTGGTGTAACCAAGGAAGAAGCCTTGGCACTTTATTTACTTGCCGCAAAAAACCCAGCTCTTAACCTCACCGGCATTGACTGCCATATTGGTTCGCAAATTAATGAGCCTGAACCGTTGCTGCAAGCGCTGACAAGTATTTTGGAGCTACGAGACACCCTAGAAAAGCATGGCATTTCTCTCCAACATATAGATCTAGGGGGCGGCTTTGGCGTTCGTTATCAAGATGAGACGCCCCTTGACATTAATGATTGGGGAGCCAGTGTCGGTCAAATTTTAGGCGGCAGAGATTTGCAGCTACGCATTGAACCGGGCAGATTCCTCACTGCGAATGCAGGCGTTTTACTTACGCGGGTGGAATATTTGAAAGTCGCGGACGAGCCAGACCACAAAAATTTTGCAGTAGTTGATGCAGCAATGAATGATCTGATTCGACCATCATTGTACCAAGCCTGGCATGAGGTAATGCCGGTAGACAAGTCATCCAGCGTAGCACCACTAGAATGGGATATTGTTGGTCCAATTTGTGAATCTGGAGATTTTCTGGCTAAGCAAAGGACTTTGGCATTAGCCCAGGACGATTTAGTCGCAGTGCTTTCTATAGGTGCATACGGCTCGGTCCTTGCCTCAAACTACAATACTCGAGGCCGAGCGCCAGAGGTCTTAGTTGACGGTAGCGAATTTAAAGTGGTTAGGCGACGCGAAACCATTCAAGATCAATTACGCCTAGAACTAGAGCAAACAGACCACTAGACTAGATTCATGATCATTAACCCACCAAAGTTAAACCCAACGGACTATCGGCTGTGAATACCACGCGTATTTTTTACAAAATGCACAGTCTTGGAAATGACTTCATGGTGTTAGATTCGGTGAGCAATGCGCAAAAGGTCAACCCAGAACTCGTGCGCTCTTGGTCCGACAGAAAGTTAGGCATAGGTTTCGATCAGCTGTTGATTATTGCGCCGCCCACTGTAGCGAATGCTGATTTCGATTATCAAATTTTCAACGCTGATGGCACAGAAGCTCAGCAATGCGGCAACGGCACACGTTGTGTGGCCTTTCTTGCTCACCATTTGGGCTTAAGTAAGAACGATCACCTGCTCTGGAATTCTGCCGGGGGAATGATAGAAACCACCCTGCAAAGTTCCCAGCAGATTCAAACATTAATGCCCGCACCAATACTTGAACACAAAAACATCCCATTTGTCGGTAAAACCCAACAGCTTACTGAAGATATTGCTGTTTGCGGCCAGACCTTTTGCGTTACGCCGGTATCAATGGGCAACCCGCACGGGGTGATTTTTGTAGATAGCCTGATAGATCTAGATGTGCAAAAAATAGGCGGCGAGATGACCGCGCACGAATTTTTTCCAGAACATGCCAATATTGGCTTTTGCCAAATAGTCGATGAACATTTTGTACGCCTGCGCGTTTACGAGCGCGGCGTTGGTGAAACATTGGCCTGTGGCACAGGCGCTTGTGCAGCAGTGGTAGCCGCGCACCTAAACGGTCACGTTAGTGGCAAAGTAAAAGTATCCTTGCCTGGCGGCAAGTTACGTATTCGGTGGTCTGGAATAGGTCAACAAGTGGTCATGAGCGGCGACGCTAACCTTGTTCATCGCGGCGAAATTGAAATGGAGAGCTAACTCGTGCACTTACATAATGAAGGCGAAGACGCAAAAAATAAAATCAGTGAACAAGAAATTCTCGATTACCTGCGCAAGCATCCGGATTTTTTCCAGAGGCACTTAACCGCGCTATCCGAGCTTACCTTACCTCATGAATCTGGTGGTGCAGTGTCTTTAGTAGAGCGGCAGATTGATATTCTTAGAGATCGTAATGTCGCAATGCGACGGCGCATGAACGAACTTCTACATGCCGCACGTACCAATGACGAAATTTTTGCTAAGACTCGCTCACTGAATTTGGCTTTGCTTGAGGTAAGTTCTTGGCACGAGCTTAACGAGGTACTGGCAACTCATGTGTTAGTAGATTTTGAGGCAGATTTTGTTTGTGCGCATATGTTGGATGCTGATTTGGCCCTATCTTTGGACCATATTCAGCATCATCTCAATGAACTGCCCTTCCAGCACCTGCAAAACAGTAACGATGCAGCGTGCACAGCACTGCGTCAAAGCGAACTCGAAAAAATGTTTCCCATGTCTAATCACGACGAATCAGGTAGCGCCGTGATCTTAGCCTTAACGCTCAATAAAGGTACTGGCGCATTGTGTATAGGCAGCCGCGACGCCAATCGTTTCGCAAAGAACATGGATACTCTTTTCGTCAAATACATCGCTGACATTTTGGGCAAAGTCATGAATCGACTTGCCGACTGATGTCTGATTCACAGACACTCGTCGAAAAGTATTTGCGCCACCTGATGGTGGTGCGCAACTGCTCCGGGCACACGCTAAGTGCCTATAAGCGCGAAATCGGCCGGTTCGTGGATTTTTTAGCTAAACCCCTTGTGCATGGAACGCCCCAGGACGTCACGGCATTTATTTCCAAACTCCGTCATCGAGATTTAAGCAGCAAAAGTATCCAACGTAACCTATCAGCGATAAGGAGCTTTTACAGCTATTTGGTTGACCAAGAAATAGTAACCACAAATCCAGCAACCATTGCGCGATCACCGAAGGTTAAGCGCCGTTTACCTAAGGTTCTAGACACCGACCAAGCCGCACGCCTATTAGACTTTCAGCCCCAAAACACAAAGGAAAAACGTGATAAAGCCATTATTGAATTGCTTTACGGCAGCGGCTTACGATTGATGGAAGTTGTTGGCTTGTCTATTGGGGATTTAGATTTAGCCGCTGGTTTTGTCACAGTACTGGGCAAGGGCAATAAGGTACGGCAAGTGCCATTGGGGCGACTATGTATTAGAGCACTGGAAGAATGGCTAGCCGCACACCCGTCTGTATCCAATGACGCGCCACTGTTCCCCAGCAAAAATGGCACGCCAATCAGTCCACGAACAATACAAAAACGACTTAAAGACATTGCAGTTGTTCAATTGGGCGACAACAGTTTGCATCCGCATATGTTGCGCCACAGCTACGCAACCCATATGCTCGAGTCATCTGGAGATCTACGCGGCATTCAAGAATTACTTGGACACAACGACATTTCTACAACACAAATTTATACCCACTTAGATTTTCAACATTTGGCCAAAGTCTACGACAAAGCTCATCCAAGAGCTAAATCTCAACCTGACAAAAGTGACAACGGCTGATAAAAATTACCCAAGACTGATCAATTTTTGATCATGTGTTTGCAAAACAAAAAAGAGAAAAATGAACACACCTAACAACAAGATTGAGATCGTTACACTAGATTTAGACAACACGCTTTGGGATGTTGAAGCTACGATAATAGTGGCGGAAAGAAATATGCGCCAATGGATGGAGGATAATATCCCCGAGGCATTGAACCTTTACAAATCCGACGCCACCGCGGAGATTCGTAATCAGGTGGTCGCAGACAACCCAACAAAAATCCATGACCTTACCTTTCTTCGCACAGAGGTCTTGTTCAAGATCATCACGGCTACAGGCGTGGCACAAGAACAGGCGCGGAGTCTTGCATTGGAGACCTTCTCAGTCTTCTTTAAGGGTCGAAATGACGTTGCCTTTTTTCCCGGCGCATTAGAGATGTTAGACGTGCTCTCGCAACGTTACACATTGTTCGCCCTGACCAATGGCAACGCAGATGTGGAACAAGTAGGTATTGCTAAGTTTCTCGCCGGCGCAGTGTCTAGCGCGGATGTAGGTGCAAGCAAACCCAATAGGCTAATGTTTGATGCGGTATTAGCTAAAGCTGGGGCTACCGCTGATCAGTGCATACACGTGGGAGATCACTTAACCGACGATATAGAAGGCGCCAAGAATGTAGGCATGCATACATTGTGGGTCAACTTAACAGGACACGAGCCCAGCGCAGATCAAACCAAAGCGAACATTGAAATAACAAATTTGAACGAGCTACCTAGCGCATTAGCGGCTTATCAAGACAGCCTTTAGCAAGCTAAACACCGTTAAGTTCCACGGCGACTGAACCGCAGTGCTTAGATGTTTCTACAACCTCTAGACTTATCGACCGCCTTTTACGAACTTCTTTTAGAGCTGTTTTTTTTGCGCTTCTGTTTGCGTCGTTTTGGAATTGCTGTTTAGCTTTGCTGCAATCTTAGCAATTTTTTGCTGTCGTGAGTTTGCACACCTCAGTGCTGACTTTCTAAACCCGCGCTGCTAAATAGTCTTTTACTGCTTCAATGCTGGCATCAATATGCCCTTTGCGCACAGGCAAACCTGACAATGCTTCTAATGAAGGGTGAGTAGGGGTAATGCCCGTAGCTTCTATCACTGCTTCCGGAAATTTTGCGGGGTGCGCAGTCGCAATACAAATCCTTGGCGTGCTTAAACCACCACCCTGAGCTTTTGTTGCTGCGTAACCAACGGCCGTGTGCGGGTCTAGTATATATTCGTACTTAGACTTCGCTTCCGCCATAGCCTTAAGCGTTGCCCCGCGATCTACCGCCACCGCGGTAAAGAGTTTATCTGTGGGCGCACCACCAATACTGGCTTTGCCGGTTTCGTTAAACTCAGCCATGAACGCACATAGTTGAGTGCTGTCCTGGTCAAAATAGTAATAGAGAAAGCGCTCAAAATTGCTGGCCACCTGAATATCCATAGCCGGCGACAGCGTTTGGTGCACCTCCCCTCGAGAGTACTCACCTGATTGAAAGAACCTGGCCAAAATATCGTTTTCGTTCGTCGCCAATAATAGATTAGCAATGGGGAAGCCCATTTTATGTGCGAGATAAGCCGCAAACACATTACCAAAATTACCTGTAGGTACTGCGAAATTCGCCGGCTGATCTGTACGCAAACTCGCATAGGCGTAGTAAACAATCTGTGCCATGACCCGCGCCCAATTCACAGAATTCACGGCGCCCAGACCATATTTGGCCTTGAAATCCGCATCTGCAAAAATTGTCTTCATCAAACTTTGGCAGTCATCAAAACTACCGTCCACTGAAATGCAGTGAACATTGTCATCAGCAACAGTCGTCATCTGCAGCTCTTGCAGCGGACTGATACGTCCGTGGGGATAGAGAATAAAAATATCTACATTCTTCTGACCGCGCACACCGGCAATAGCCGCACTTCCAGTATCGCCACTTGTGGCGCCCAAAATATTGAGTTTTTGTCCGCGCTCACCCAAGACATGCTCAAACAGCTTACCTAACAATTGCAAAGCAACATCTTTGAAAGCCAAGGTTGGGCCATGGAACAGTTCTAATACCACCATGTCATCCAACTCTTTCCAACCCACAACGTCCGGGTGGTCAAAGGAAGCGTAAGACTCCTGGATAAGCCGGTGCAGGACATCCGGTTCAATGTCGTCAATAAACATGGGCAAAATCTTTTGCGCGAGTTCGACAAAACCAAGCGCTCGCCAAGCCTGCAAATGCGGTCGAACATCGGGAATTGATTCAGGTACAAGTAGGCCGCTATCGGAAGCTAAACCCATTAGCAACGCTTCGGTAAATCCTATGCCGCTGACTTGCCCTCTGGTGCTCTTATATTTCATGTCGCTTTGTACTGTTGAACGAAGTCTCTATCTTAAACCCTCGCTAGACTTATGGAACCTTTTGCTTAGCGAACTGGCAAAAAAAAGCCGCCCGTAGGCGGCTTTTCTAAGCTTTCGCTTCAAGTTAACAATTTACTTGTTGAACTCAGGGTAAGCGACAATCCCGATTTCTGCTTTATCTGCGCCGATCAACTCGTCTTCTTCAGAAAGACGGATGCCGATCACTAGCTTAATAACAAACCAAACAACCAAGGCGGAGACAAAAGTGAAGCCAAAGATTGCACCCAGTCCAGTTAGCTGGCCGGTTAGCGTTGCGTCATCAGAAGTGATCAATACAGCCATCAGACCCCAGATACCGCAGGTACCGTGAACTGATATGGCGCCTACTGGATCATCAATTTTGATCTTGTCTAAGCCAACAATGGATAAGACCACAAGTACGCCACCTACAGCACCGATCAGCATCGACTCTAGATTCGTGCCAGATAATGGCTCAGCCGTAATGGATACCAAACCCGCTAAGGCGCCGTTAAGTGCCATGGTCAAGTCCGCTTTGCCGAAGATAACAGTTGCTAGGATTAACGCTGCAACTAATCCGCCTGCCGCTGCCATATTCGTGTTTACAAACACTTGGGCTACTGCGTTGGCTTCTTCGATGTTGCTTAGCTTCAATTCTGATCCACCGTTGAATCCGAACCAACCGAACCAAAGTATAAACATACCCAACGTTGCTAAAGGCATATTTGATCCCGGAATGGGCGTTATTTCGCCGTTCGGTCCGTACTTGCCACTACGTGGACCCAGCAAAAGTACACCGGCTAACGCCGCCGCGGCGCCACACATGTGGACAATACCGGAACCTGCGAAGTCAACAAAACCAGCTTCTGAAAGGAAACCACCACCCCAGCTCCAGCTACCCTGTAGTGGATATATAAACCCTGTCATGACTACTGTAAACAGTAGGAACGACCACAATTTCATTCTTTCTGCAACGGCGCCGGAGATAATTGACATAGCAGTTGCTACGAATACCACCTGGAAAAAGAAATCCGAACGCGCGGAGTAGTAGGTATCACCACCCGAAGCGAGAACATCCTCCACCGTGTTTTCCGGGCCTAGAAGCAGCCCCTCGCCGCCGTACATAATATTGTAGCCAATGACTAAATACATAATGCTGGCGATAGAAAATAGCGCGACATTTTTAGTTAAAATTTCAGAGGTGTTTTTCGAACGCACCATGCCAGCCTCTAACATGGCAAAACCAGGCGCCATGAACATTACTAAGGCGCCCATTACTAAGAAGTAGAACGTGTCTACTGCGTATGCTAACTGAACTAGATCTTCCACAATCATTTCTCCAAATATGGTTTAAAGCTATACAGCCCCTGGACCGGTTTCGCCGGTACGAATTCGTACTGCTTCTTCTAATGCGGTGACAAAAATTTTGCCGTCGCCCACTTTGCCCGTATTAGCTGATTTACTAATAGCTTCTATTGCTTGCTCTAAAAGACCATCGTCTATTGCAGCCTCAATTTTCACTTTGGGTAAAAAATCAACGACATATTCTGCACCTCGGTACAATTCGGTATGGCCTTTCTGCCGCCCGAACCCTTTAACCTCAGTGACAGTCATGCCCTGAACTCCTACTTCAGACAGTGCTTCACGCACATCGTCCAACTTGAACGGTTTTATTATCGCCGTAATTAATTTCATATTTTTTTCCTAAGTTTCTGTTCTGGGACACGCCTGTTGTTTTATTCAACTGGCAACGTGATCTGTTGTGGAAGATCAAATGCGTTAAACGCATCCCTGAATTTTCTACGAATCAGAACTATTTAGATACCTTCTCTGTGTACAGAAGTGGCATCTGATTTTTTTTCTTCCTTAATTTCAACCTTACTTAGGTAATAGCAAGATGCGTGCCTAGTTCAGGAATTTTTGGTATGACGTCAAAATCTTGTGAGAAAAAGCAAGATTTCGCCTGATTTCGCATACACAGCCTACGTCTACACAAGCTTTACAAGGGCTTGCAGGGTTGCCCAAGGGCCAATGAAACTTCAGCGCCCAACTCACAGCGGTCACTATTTATTCACAAATCTAAGCTAGGGCTATTACTCACGCACCGTTCTAGTGCGCAATTTTTCTGCTGACGTCAATGGCGCACCTTTAGCAGGCAAATATCCTATATGCGAAAAAACGCAAAAGGGTTTTGATAACAAGTCGAGGAAATAAGGAATAACAAGGACGGGACTAAACTGGGCTAATAACATGAGTCCGGTCCAAGCAGGCAAAACAAGTTGGGAAGTTAGATTGGGAAATTAGATTGGGGCAAATAAACTCACAATAACGGCATAGCGACGCTTTTAAATCGGCAGTGAGTTGGCAAAACCACGGAGATAAAGTATCTCTGACATCGTTCAATCAAGCTAAAATTATTATTCCAAGCTAAGATAATTATTCCAAGCGAAAGGCGATTTATCCCAAACAACTAAATCCAGATCACTACAACTCAACGCAAAAACGCAAAAACGCAAAAACGCAAAAACGCAAAAACGCAAAAACGGAGAATATATATGACTGCTAAAGACCCCTTAGGTGCATTGTTTGAAATCTTAAAAAGCCAACTACCTCAAGCATCGCTTTTGCAGGTGCAAGAAAAAGTTAACCAGCTTTTTAGCCAACTGGAACTAGTTCCTAAGAAAGATTTCGAAGCACATCGAGACGTTATGGAAACTCTAAAACAACAGGTGCAAGATTTGGAACAGCGACTAAAGACCCTTGAGCAGTCAGACGCTAAAAGTCAGTAATTGCAGTGCACACCGAGGGCCCCATATTCAGCCGCATTCCTATCGGCTTGAATGCTCACTGCATATCTATTGAATGCCATATTGCTCCGGGGCTGCCAGGCACTACTATCGTTGGGCTGGCTGAAGGCGCGGTTAAAGAATCTAGAGATCGGGTAAAGAGTGCGCTTAGAAACAACGGTTTCAACTACCCAAATGGTCATGTCATCATCAACTTGGCACCGGGCAACTTAGCCAAAAGTGGCACCGGCTTTGACCTACCAATTGCTTTGGCTATTCTTCAAGCCAGTGGCCAAGTGAATATACCCAACAAAGAAAACACAGAATTCATTGGCGAGTTAGGTTTATTCGGCGAGTTACGGCCCATCAATGGCATTCTAACTTGCGCACTGGCCAGCACCAGAGCAAACAAGCGCTTAGTGTTGCCGGCTCAGAATGAAGCTGACGCCAGTCTAGTAAAAGACGGCGACTTGCTAATAGCCCCCAATCTCAGCGAGTTGATTAAGTATTTCGGTGGTCACGAAGCCACCGGCGTACGTGCCCCAAAGCAACAAAAGAGCGCAGCCTGCCCAGTAAAACAAACTACTTACAGGCAGATTATTGGCCAACTGAACGCAAAAAATGGGCTTTTAGTTGCGGCGGCAGGCGGTCATCATTTAATCATGCTAGGCCCCCCTGGTGCTGGCAAAACGATGTTGGCCAGGAGTTTTATAGACCTATTGCCAACATTGAATGACCAGGCCTCTCTAGAGGTAGCGACCATTTACTCGAGCATCGGGTTAGAACGTAATGATCACGCTAAGGTGCCGTTCCGCGACCCTCATCACTCTATTAGTAGTGCCGCCATGGTGGGAGGCGGTCAACAACCTCAACCGGGGGAAGTGGCGTTAGCGCATAAAGGTGTACTGTTTCTAGATGAACTTCCTCACTTCAAACCTGCAACCCTTGATTTACTTAGAGAACCCATTGAGACCGGTCATGCGGTTATTGCCAGAGCAAAATATCGAGTTTCATTTCCCTGTGAGTTCCAACTGATTGCCGCAATGAATCCGTGCCCGGCTGGCCGCTCATGCAAGGAAGACGGCTGTCGTTGTGGGCCAAGTCAGGTACAAAAATATAGGAGCCGAGTTTCTGGGCCCTTATTGGACAGAATTGACCTGCACGTGCAGGTGCCTGAATTAGACCAGCTACTACTGGCTAAATTACAAAAGCAAAACGCCAATGCGGAAGATCCCCTGCCACGACTAAAAGAAAAAGTTAAGTCTGCAATGGATGCACAGCTACAAAGGCAGGGCTGCCTTAACGTTAAACTTTCAGGCAGTGCCTTAGACGCGGAAATTGCCAACGCGAATATCTCAGAAAAATTCTTACACAGAGCTATTGAGCAGTTTCACCTATCAGCTAGGAGTTATCACAAGATCTGGCGGATTGCGCGAACACTGGCAGATTTGGATGAGCAAAGCATAATTAGTGAGGCGAACTTTATGCAGGCGTTGAACTTTAGAAGCATAAACTGGGAGGCCGACAGCTTCTAACATTTTGTATATATTTGAAGCGAAAAAGGCTTAATTTGTCGCCACCGTTAAACGCTACCCTTAAGCCCACTCAATAAGCAATGCTGCTGCGAGTCGGTTGCCAAGTCGCGTCTCGCTCGCACAATAAAAAGGGCTCCCACAGGAGCCCTCAATATTAAACGCTCTCACTCAATAGAGTTTTGAGTGGTTTAGAAGCTTTTGCCAATAGACAGTGCAATGCCTTCGCCAGCCGCGTCGCCAGTACCTTCCAGCTCATCACTTGGGAAGATCAAAGCAATGCCAAGATCAATCTCTGAAACAGTTGTACCGTATCCTACTTCAAAGTAATCGCCGTCGAACTCATCGCCCCAAGTACCGTATGTGCCGTAGAAACCAGCGCCTAAATCAATGGACACTTCGAGAAAATCGTAGTCTACGCCGCCTTGTGAGTCCCATTCACCGATTGAGTAACCAATACTTACAGGGCCATAACCGGCGCTTAAGTTTACTTCTTCATACGTTTCGTCAAAGTCACCTGTGTAGTAGTAACCGGTAAAACCAACGCCATAAGAAAAGTCGCCTACTTCACCGCCGTAACCTAGGTACCCGTCAACTTCCAATCCATCACCGACGTCAGCTGTCCAAGCACCAGCGTAAAACCCGCTTTGTTCATAGTCGATTCCTGCGCTCGCAGAAGAACTTTTTTGGAACACACCTCGGTAATAATATTCGGATACAAACCCAACATTATAAGAAACGTCAGCGCTTGCTACTGATGAGGTTAGCAACGAACCCGAAACGAGTGCGCCTACTGATAAGATTTTTGCAATTGTTTTCATTGTCTCTCCAGACTTATTAGATTCATGATTTTTAAATTGTTCTCATGGAGAACTATTATTGTTAATACATTTGCAATAAGAAGGCCAACTTTGAAAAAAGTCTATTGCGGGCGCAAAAGCTCACCACAACGAGCTTTTCTACTTACTTGTCATCACTACGCGGAACCTAGCCAATTTGCACCGCACCTTTTCGCACGGCTTTGGTGCGCAAGCGGCAGTTAGTCTCAAAGAGCGCCCAGTAATTGTGCGATGAGATTAACAATTACCAATGAGCGTCTAAAAAAGCGCAAGAATACGAGGAAAGAAAGAGAGCGAGACCTGGCGAAAACGTAATGTTTTGCCAGGCATATCAGACAGGCATATCAAAAAGGCATATCAAAAAGGCTTATCTGAAAAAATTAGCGCGCCGCGTCTAGAATGTAGGTTACCGCATCAGCCAATTCATCGTCTGAACAACTAGAGCAAGTACCCTTTGCTGGCATAGCGCCAATACCATTGATTGTGCTAACCATTAACGCTTCCATACCTTTAGCTGCACGAGGTGCCCAAGCATCAGTGTCCGCAAATAACGGCGAACCGGCGACGCCATTTGCATGACAGACAGAGCAGTATTGGCCATAAACTTCTTCGCCTGATAAAGGTACTTTAGCCACTTCTACGCCGGTTGACGCGGTGACTACAACTCTACTCAAGTTGCCGTGAGGTTTTAAACGATCACTAATTTCATCATCTGTACCTGGCGGCAGTGCAACTGCTGTCAGTCCAAAAAATACAAGGGCAGTCAAAATCACTGTTGAAAAACTCAGTCTCAAAGGAGGTCTCCTAATTACTTTCTAATTAATTTTATAAAAATTTGCGGCAGTAGCAACGGCGCGCAGTATATCCCTAAGGACGGGTCGCGTCGAACAACTCGCGTCCAATCAGCATGCGCCGTATTTCGCTGGTGCCCGCACCAATTTCGTAAAGCTTGGCATCGCGCAATAATCTCGCCGCTGGATAATCATTAATATAGCCGTTGCCGCCGAGGGCTTGCACCGCCTGCAGTGCATGTTGAGTGGCTTTTTCTGCTGCATATAAAATACAGCCGGCAGCATCAAACCGTGTGGTGCGCTTATCATCGCAAGCGACCGCCACCGCATAGACATAGGATCTGGCCGCGTTCATTTCGGTATACATGTCTGCAACTTTGCCCTGCATCAACTGGAACTCGCCAATGGATTGGCCAAATTGCTTGCGCTCATGCATGTAAGGCATAACAGTGTCTAAGCAGCTGCGCATGATACCTAATGGACCGCCAGCGAGTACTACGCGCTCGTAGTCCAAGCCGCTCATTAAAATACCAACACCTTGTCCTACTTTGCCAAGCACTTGAGTTTTTGGCACTCGGCAATCGTCGAATATAAGCTCCGCAGTATCTGAGCCGCGCATACCCATTTTGTCGAGCTTTGTGCCAGTGCTGAAGCCCTGCATGGATTTTTCAATAAGGAAAGCAGTTATGCCCTTGGAGCCGGCATCTGGATTAACTGTGGCATAAACCACCAAAACGTCAGCGCCAGGGCCATTGGTAATCCACATTTTACTGCCGTTTAAAACATAATCATCGCCGTCTTCCACCGCACGCAGGCCTAAACTTACGACGTCAGAGCCCGAGTTGTGCTCGCTCATGGCTCTGTCTCTTATACACATCTGACGCTGCCGACGAATAGAGAGGTGTAGAT
>CAJXUL010000017.1 GCA_913060615.1 uncultured Gammaproteobacteria bacterium
TCCGTCTCGTGGGCTCGGAGATGTGTATAAGAGACAGCTCTAGCAGATGTAGAGAAGGCCCTTAGTTAATCACTGAGTTACTTGCTTTGCTCATTAAGCTTTTCTGTCACTCTTTTAGTGATGTCATGCTTAGGGTTCGCATATTGCAGAGCATTGGGCTGAACAATTAAGTCAATCTGATCAACTTGGATCAAGTCTTTAAGAACTTTGTCATATTGAGGTGCCAAAGTTTGCAAGATTTCTTGGCGCTTGTCCTGAGCTATTTTTTGGATTTTCTGCGAACCGAATTGAAGGTCGGCCTGCATACTTTCTAACTCTTTCACAGCTTTACGCTTGTCAGAGTCACTCATGACTTCACCGTCTTTTTGTAGCTTGGCTTGCAGCGCCTGCAAAGCTTCAGCATCGCTACGCAACTCGTCAGAATCAGCTTGCATTTCTTTATTTGCGGCTTCAATTAGGACTTTGCCTTCATCACTTTCAAGAATAGCTCTGACAGGATCTAAAACCACAATTTTCATTTCCGCATATACGGATGGTGCTGCAAGCATTGCTGTTGCCACTAAGGCCATTGCTAATCTATTGAACATCGTTCACTCCTAAAGATTAAGATTATTATTTGACTGTTTGTTGTTGTTTATCGTCTATCCAAGTGCACATTCTAACCTAGAATGTACGTCCAAGTTCAAACTGAAAGCTCTCTTCTTGATCAAAATCTTGCGTTTGAAACGGCTTAGCGATACTAAAGGTTAGCGGACCGAAACCACTTAACCAACTCATACCGAAACCAACCGAGTAGCGTAAATCATCTTGATCAAAACCAAAGCACTGACCACTGACGCCACTGACTTGCGCTGGGTTGAACGATGGGCAGTCAGTATTAAAGACATTACCGGCATCAAGGAAAAATGCTGGTCTAAACTGACGATTATCTTCGACAAAAGGTAGTGGGAAGATCAGTTCGGCGGAGAACTCTACTAACAAGTTGCCACCAAAGGGCTGACCAAATTCACCACTGTCACCGTTATTACGGAAAAATACTGGGTTGCCATTGCCATCGAGGGGGTTAGTGCTACGAGGACCTAGTGTGGAATTTTCAAAGCCACGAATTGAACCAAAACCGCCCGCATAAAAATGCTCGTAAAACGGCAGCGCAGAAGTCCCGCCATAAGCGCCACCAAAGCCCAGCTCTGTACGTAGTTTCAGAACCCAGGTTCGAGTCACTGGGAAGTAGCGCTCACCGGAATAGGTGATCTTATAAAATTCTAGGTCACTGCCAGGGGCAGTGGCTTCTAGAGCTAATGATTGAGAAGAGCCTCTGTCTGCGAACACACCCCGATTCAGTGTAGAGCGCGTCCAAGACAGATTACCTTTTAGTAGCAGGGCATTTTCACCATTGTCGTCAATAAACCTAGAGATCTCTTGGGCGGCTGCAAAACCTGCGGTGATTTTTGTATGTTCAGCGGAAAGACCAAAGTTTATACGCTGAGTTTCACCAATCGGGAAACCAAAGTTTACGCCTGCGCCAGCGGAGTCTGTACTGTAACGCGCAATATTACGTTCGTCATAATCCAAGCGCCGAAAAAATACATTAAACCCTCGGCTGATACCGTCCAAGGTAAAGTATGGGTCGAAATAGCCTACGTTCACTGATTTCTGAAACTTAGACAGACTGACTCCAAGATTGAAGCTGTTACCACTGCCTTGGAGGTTCGATTGCTGGTAGTTGCCGCCGACGATCAAACCGAAGCCCTGAGAATAAGCCAGCGTGCCAGAAATTGATCCAGAGGGCTGCTCTTCTACTGAGAAATTCACATCAATCTGATCATCGCTGCCGGCAACCTGAGGTGTTTCTACTTCAACCCCTTTGAAGAAACCTAGGCGCTGTAAACGCACTTTGGTTAAGTCAATTTGCGCCGTTGACGCCCAACCACTTTCCATCTGCCTAGATTCACGGCGCAACACTTCATCTTGAGTGACCTGATTGCCGTTGAAAGTAATGCGTCTAACGTAAGCACGTTTTCCTGCGTCAACAAAGAACTCAACGTCAGCAGTGCCGTCATCATTTAGCTTGGGCACGCCACTGGCTGTAGCAAAAGTAAAACCGCCATTACCAAGCGCTGTTGTAAGGCGCTCTTCCGTTGCGGTAATCAGTGCCTGCGAAAACTTCTGGCCCTTTTGAACAATAATCAGGTTCTCTAAGTCTTCAGGTTTTACATCGCCAAGCTCGCCGACTAAATTCACTTCATTGACGGTATAAGTGTCGCCTTCGTTTATCGCAATAGAGATATAAACCTGTTGCCGGTCCGGGGTGATACTTACCTGTGTGGACTTAATCTCGAAGTCAGCATAACCCTGGTCTTTGTAAAACGCTTCTAAAGTCTCGAGGTCACCTGACAATTTTTCTCTAGAGTACTTATCATCATTTTTATAGAACGAGGTCAGACTGGGATGCTTAAGCTCTATAATGTTCAGCAACTGGCTTTGCTCGAAAACCTTAGCGCCCACAATATTTAGGTGGCGTATGCCAGAGCTCTTACCTTCCTCAATATCTATTTTAATATTGACTCGATTACGCGGCAATTCCTCTATTTCAGTTTCAATGCCGGCGCCGTAGCGCCCTTGAGCAACATATTGGCGTTCAAGTTCCAAACCCATGCGCTCTAACGTCACTTGCTTAAAGATTTCGCCTTCTTCCAAGCCTTGGTCTGCAAGGCCCTCTAGCAATGCGTCGCTCTCAATAGCTTTATTACCGTCCAATTCAATGGATTCAATCGCAGGACGTTCTACTACTGTGACGATCAGTACTCTGCCATCTTTGGCCAGCTGAATGTCTTTGAAGTACCCAGAGCTGAATAGCGTGCGCATTAAATTCCGCACAGCCAGCGAATCAACGGAGTCGCCAACACTCAAAGGAATCAGGTTAAATACAGTCCCTGAAGAAACTCGCTGTAATCCCTGAAGTCGAATATCACTGACCACAAAAGAGTCATCAGGATTCTGAATTTGCAGCGCATCTTCTGCAGCCCCTGAGAAAGAGGGTGTCATTACCAAAGCAAAACTCAGGGTCACCAGCGACATCAACCGGCTCTGAAATTTATTGATTTTCATCATATCCTCTTAAATGTAGGTCACCTCAGATGACCCAAAAATTCTTTACACTGCGCGCATCTTACATTGCGTGGCGCAGATTAGATCAACCTAGACAGGTCATTAAACGTGACAAAGATAAACATCAATGCCACAAGAAAAAGACCACCCTGCAATGCAGCAGACTGAATGCCCTCTGAAACAGGCTTGCCCCGAACAATTTCAGCCAAAATAAAGACCACGTGCCCCCCATCCAACATCGGCACAGGCAATAAATTCAGAACCGCCAGCGAGATACTCATCAACGCCATGATGCCAAAAAACGTACGCCAACCTGATTTAGCCGATTGCCCCGCTATTTTTGCAATGCCTACCGGACCAACCAAAGTATTAGCGGACACAGCGCCGGAGAACATCTTTGTGATCATAGAAAATGTAAGCGCTGTTTTGCCTAGGGTCTCATCAACCCCCTTCTGCAACGCCTCAACGAGGGGATATTCTACCTCTATCACTACTGGGCCTACACCCAAAAACCCTTGTTCAACTGCGCTAGTAACGGAATTTTCAGCGCCCTCTTGTGGGTTAACTGCTACTTCGACTGTTCTAACATCTGGCGTAGCGCGTAACTCATACTGGGTACCTGAGCGGATAAGGGAGAGGATGAGTGGCGTATTCGGCGAGCGCTCTATTTCTTGCACCCAGTCCGACCAATACGTGACTGGCTTGCCATCTACAGCAACAATCCAATCACCCTGCTCTAACCCTGCACGCTCTGCCTGCGAGTCTTCTACCACTCGCCCAACCACGGGTAATATGCTCGGAAACAGACCTAAAGAACCAAAAATATCTGGGTCATCATCGCCCTTTAACCAATCGGAAATAGGCACTGCCACTTCGCGCTCAACGCCACTGTCAAGTTCCACTACCGCAAGTGTAAGGTCGCCAGAATCACCCAGTCTCTTGGTCAACGCCAAAGCAATATCTTGCCAGCCGGTTACGGGCGTCTCATCAACACGCAAAACCTGTACTGAGCTTTGCATACCGCTGCTATGCAGTAACGAGCCTTCGCCAGGTGCGGTAGACATTGGCGCGTACTGCACGCTGCCAGCAAAAAAGAGCAGCCAATAGATCAATATGGCCAGCAGGAAGTTTGCAAAAGGTCCGGCCAAAGCAATGGCTATGCGCCAATACGGCGTTAACGATGTGTAACCCACAGCACCTTCTAACTCTGGACTTGTGGCAGGGCTGGTTAATGGGTCGCGCTCGTCATACATGCTGACGAAGCCGCCTAATGGAATCATTGCCAAGGTAAATTCCGTGCCTTTTGAATCTACCCAGCTAAAAAGTGGTTTGCCAAAACCAATTGAAAAACGCAAAACATGCACACCAGACATCCGCGCAACGACGAAATGCCCGTATTCATGGAACGCTACTAGTACGCCGAGCAAAAGCGCAAATGCAAGTGGATAGAGCAAAAATTCCATCAAATAATAACCCATGTAAGTATTGGTAAAACTGCAATTACGGAATCTATACGGTCCAATACACCGCCATGTCCGGGGAGAATGGTGCCTGAATCTTTAACGCCTGACGTCCTTTTCAGCAAACTTTCAAACAAGTCACCAAAAACAGAGATGCACACCAGCACTATGGTTAAGAGTAAAGCACCGAGGAGTGAATAAGATTGCCAAAACACCAGTGTGGCGGCACAAATCAGTGTCGCAATGACGCCACCACCCAGCGCGCCTTCCCATGTCTTACCTGGGCTTAACTGGCTGGCTAAACGATTTTTACCAAATGCCTTGCCGACAAAATAGGCGCCCACATCCGTCGCCGTAGTCAAAACAAACAGCCAAACTAGCCACCAAGCACCCTGCTCATGAGCCCTGAGCATGCACAGGCTTACCCATGCGCCAAGCATAATGACTAAGCCAAGGGCGCCCACAAACCACTGATTTCTGTATAAAGATTCGCCTCGGGGGTAAAGCAAAATACTGCCTATGGCGAACATCCAAAGCACTGCAACAAGGCCAATAAAGCTGGCAAAGTAATCTTTCAGTAGGTACAAGGCCGCCGCCAAAACTACGAACAGGCCTGTATAAATAAACTTCGCCCGCGAAGACTCTAACCCAGCAAAGCCGGCCCATTCAAATACGCCGAAGCCAGCGGCCATAAGAAAAAATAAGGAAAATGCCCACAAAGGCAGCGCAAAAATCGCCACCAGCGCGAAGAATGCAATGGCTAGAGCTGTGAAAATTCGATTCTTTAACATGATTCTTAGCGCCGACCAAACCTACGCTGGCGTACGGCGTATTCGTCAATGGCAATTTTGAGTTGTTCGGCGTCAAATTCAGGCCAAAACAAGTCTGTAAAGTACATTTCTGTATAGGCCAAATCCCAGAGTAAGAAGTTGCTCACTCTATGGTCACCGCCAGTACGGATAAGTAAATCAGGTTCACCAACTTCACTCAAAGACAAATGGGCACCAAGCATCTCTTCGTTAATGTCCGCTGAAGATAACTCCCCGCGCTCCACTCTCTCAGCTAATGCTTTAGCAGCCATGGTAATGTCCCAACGACCGCCAAAATTCACTGCCACTGACATATTCAGCTCAGTGTTGTCTTTGGTCAGATTCTCGCATTGATCCATCATTGCGCAGATATCAGGGGCAAAACGACTGCGGTCGCCGATAATACGCAACCGCACACCCTTTGCGTGAAGGTCTTTGATATCGTTTTTCATGACGTAACGCATGAGATCCATCAAGACACTGACTTCGCCACTTGGGCGGTGCCAATTCTCGGTGCTGAAAGCGAATACTGTTAAATTGGTAACCCTATGGTCAACGCAAGCTTCGGCTATAGGACGTAGAAGTTTAGCGCCGGCACGATGCCCAGCCGCACCTGGAAGGAAGCGTTTTTTCGCCCAGCGATTGTTCCCATCCATAATGATAGCAATATGGTCAGGAGTCGCAGTCGCGTCGCTACCTTCGCCAGCACTAGCTCTAGCATCAAGCTTTGCACTTGCGTCCGGAGCGACAGATTTAGTATTAGAACTCATGGGCCAGTACCTATTACTATTGCTTTAAATTTCCATCAACTCAGATTCTTTTTCGGCCAGCGCTTTTTCTATCTCTGCTACTCGAGCATCGGTATAAGTTTGCACTCTTTCCTCCCCCTTACGCCCTTCGTCTTCAGCAGCTTCTTTCTCTTTAACAAGCTCACGAATATCGGCAATTGCATCTCGGCGAATATTTCTCACTGAAATACGACCGTTTTCTGCTTCTGCTTTGGCTTGCTTAGCCAAGTCTCGACGATTTTCTTCGGTTAACGGGGGCAACGGTACTCTAATGACTTCACCGTTATTCACTGGTGTAATACCCACATCACTGCGCAGAATCGCTTTTTCTATTTCAACCACCAGCGGGCGTTCCCATGGGGCCAGTAGTAATGTTCGGGCGTCCTCTACGGATACTGAAGCGACTTGATTAAGCGGCGTTTTAACCCCGTAATAATCGACGAAGATGCCGTCCAACAATGCTGGGTTTGCACGTCCTGTGCGAATGCGGCCAAAAGTATTACGCAGCGCATCTATAGATTTGCCCATGCGCTCATTAGCGTCTTCTAAAATTTCATCGATCACAATTCACCCTCAACTATTATTTTTTCTTAGCCAATATCTTAGGCAATGTGTTTGTCTATATTTTTCGTCAACATCTTAGCCAGCGTCTCAGGCCATCTCTTAAAGAAATGCTCTTCAATATCATGACCAATCTAAATCCGCCCGATTTTGAATGCTGTTATTGAACTAGTTCATCGAACTACTTGGGTGCCAATACTCTGACCCTTGGTGAGCGCCAGTAGCGCACCTTTCACCGACGCATCAAATACCACCAAAGGCATATTATTTTCTTTACATAAAACAATCGCTGTTAAATCCATAACACCTAATTGTTTTTCCAACACTTGGTCGAAACTAATGGTGTCGAACTTCGTCGCTGCGGCGTCTTTCTTCGGGTCGCTGCTATAAATACCATCGACATTTGTTGCTTTTAGCACTGTATCCACCTGTAGCTCTACCCCGCGCAGACAAGCGGCAGTATCAGTGGTGAAATAAGGGTTGCCGGTACCACCAGTGACTATCACAACGTGCCCTTCGCGCATTTTGGACAGTGCCAAATCACGGTCATAGCCCTGCACCACACCAGCAATTGCTGAGGCACAAAAGACACTACAAGGAACATTATCGCGGCGCAAGAAATCGCCAAGAGCCAGACCATTCATGATTGTCGCAAGCATACCCATACGGTCGCCTACAACTCTGTCCATACCTGCCTCAGAGAGCTTTGCACCTCGGAAGAGATTGCCTCCACCTAGGACCACTGCAACGCCAATACCTTGGTCTACTATTGACCGGATCTCGTTGGCATAGTGCTCGAGCACAGTGGGGTCGATACCCGACCCAGAGGCCCCACCAAGGGCTTCACCACTGAGCTTAAGCAGCAGGTTTTGCAAAACTACTTACTGTCAGCGAGCTGCGCTGCAACTTCAGCGGCGAAATCTAGTTCTTCAACTTCGATACCTTCGCCAACTTCATAGCGCAGAAAGCTTTGCACTTCGACGCCTGCTTGCTTAACAAGCGCGCCAACTTTTACATTGCCATCTTTAACGAAAGGTTGATCAAGCAAACTGACTTCAGCGAGATACTTTTTAACTCGACCTTCTACCATTTTGACAATTATTTCTTCAGGCTTACCACTATCTTGTGCTTGAGAAAGGTAGATTTCTCTTTCTTTATCAAGGATATCAGCAGAAACGTCTGCACTGTTGACAACCATAGGGTTGATGGCAACTACATGCATAGCCAAATCTCTACCCAAATCATCAGCACTGGCAGAAAGCTCTACCAACGCACCGCGACATTGATCGCCATGCATATAGTGGCTCAGTCCGCCAGTAGCCGACTGCACCACTTGTCCACGACGGATAGTGATATTTTCACCGATTTCCTGAACAAGCGTCTCTCTTTCGTCATTCAACTCAGCAGCCAAGTTTTCTAGGCTACCGTGCGCTGAAGCAAATAACTCATCCGCTACCTTGGATACAAAGGCGATAAATTTCACGTTCTTAGCCGCAAAGTCAGTTTCGATATTGACTTCAACCAACGAGGCCTTAGAGCCATCGTCCGCTACTTTAATGCCCAACAATCCGTTGGCGGTTGTTCTACCTGATTTCTTGGCGGCTTTTAAGGAACTCTTCTTACGCAGTTCCTCAATCGCCTTTTCCATATCGCCGTCAACTTCGGCTAAGGCTTTTTTGCAATCCATCATGCCGAGCCCAGTACGCTCTCTGAGTTCTTTCACCATTGCTGCTGAAACGGCCATAATTACTCCTTGCTTGCGTCTGCATTGCTGCTAGCAGCAGCTTCTTTTGCTGCTTCAGCAGCTTTTAATTCGTCTTCCGCGGCAAAAGCCTCGTTAACGCTCGCCGCTACTGCTTCTGAAATTTCAGCTACAGGCGCTGAAGCTTCATCTACTTCTACAAATTCATTCAAATCTACTGAGGCAGAAGAGTTAGCCTTGCCTTCCGCTACTGCGTCGGCCATTGCGCTTACATAGAGACGGATGGCTCTGATCGCATCGTCGTTACCAGGAATGACATAATCAACGCCAGCTGGATCACTGTTTGTGTCCACGACGCCCACGACAGGAATACCGAGCTTATTGGCTTCAGTAATAGCAATTTTCTCGTGCTGAACGTCAATGACGAAGATCACGTCAGGCAAACCACCCATGTTCTTGATGCCACCAAGGCTGCTTTGCAGCTTATTCATCATACGTGTTCGTTGCAGAGCTTCTTTTTTGGAAAGCAATTCAAACGTGCCATCGGCCGCTTGTACTTCTAGATCCTGCAGACGCTTAATGGACTGTCGGATAGTTTTATAGTTGGTCAACATACCACCCAACCAGCGTTGGTCGACGTATGGCATACCTACACGACTCGCTTGCTCGGCAATTACCTTTGCAGCGGCGCGCTTAGTACCAACAAATAGAATTTTTTTGCCTTTTGATGCGAGGTTACGAACTTCGACCAGTGCTTCGTTGAAGGCAGGAAGGGTTTTTTCAAGATTAACGATGTGAATCTTGTTACGAGCACCAAAAATATAAGGTGCCATTTTAGGATTCCAGAATCTGGTTTGGTGGCCAAAATGCACACCAGCAGCCAGCATGTCACGCATACTTACAGTCATCTTTTTATCTCCGGGTTGGTTTGTTTGCCCAAATTCCCATGTTCCAACTTCTGAGATCGCTCAAAAGCACCCGGGAACATGTGTCGAATCAGACAAATTTTTTAATCGGCTACAGTTCAGCTATACTACCTCCTGCGCCGTAAATCATCGCGACATCACCTATATGGCTCGCCGCGGCGCGATTTATACCACAAACATCTTCCTTAAAGAAACGAGTTTTCGCATGGTTGCAAAAGTAGAGACAGAAATAGACATATTGGGCATGCGCGAGGCAGGAAAATGCGCCGCGTCTGTATTAGAAATGATTGGCGAGTATGTACAGCCGGGGGTCACTACAGACCACCTTAATCAAATTTGCCATGACTTTATTGTCAACGAATTAAACTGCATACCGGCGCCACTAAACTATGGTGGCGGAGATGGTCAAATGCCCTTTCCCAAATCCATTTGCACGTCGGTGAATCACGTGGTCTGCCATGGAATTCCTTCGCCGGCTAAAAAACTCAAGAACGGTGATGCACTAAACATTGATATCACCGTCATTAAAGACGGCTATCACGGCGACACCAGCAAAATGTTTTTTGCCGGCGAAGCAAGCATTTTGGCTAAGCGCCTTTCCAAAATTACGCAAGAATGTATGTATAGAGCCATTGAACTGGTCAAGCCAGGTGCACGCTTAGGCGATATTGGCCACGCAATTCAAAGTCACGCGGAAGCCAATAGATTCAGTGTTGTGCGAGAATTTTGCGGTCACGGTATCGCCAAGGTATTTCACGATGAGCCTCAAGTGCTGCATTACGGTCGCCCGGGAACTGGCGTTGTACTGGAAGAAGGCATGAGCTTCACCATCGAGCCCATGATTAATGCAGGCAAACGCAATATCAAAATACTCCCAGACCAATGGACCGCCGTAACCAAAGACCACAAATTGTCGGCTCAGTGGGAGCACACATTGATGGTCACTAAAGATGGCTTCGAAATTTTTACCCTTAGGCAAGAAGAGCAGTAATCAATTTATGTCATTAACGCCCCAAGTTACTCAACGTCGTGAAAAGCTCGAAGCAGAAAAAGCAAAAATAGCTGAACGCTATTGGAATAATGATCCAGTCGAGATCTTAGTCAGCGATTTGGCAGAAATCATGGATGACTTGATTCTTGATGCTTGGCATGAGCAGATTGCCCAGAGTCCAGATATTGCCCTTTTTGCAGTGGGTGGTTACGGACGTAAAGAGCTTCACCCTGGCTCGGATATTGACTTACTGGTGGTGGCTAAAGACCCAAAGCGTCATAGCCGCGCAATAGAACTCTTTCTACAAAATGTTTTTGACCTCAATGTAGAGGTCGGTCATAGCGTGCGCGACATCAACTCATGCGTAAAAGAATGCAAAGCAGATATTACTGTCGCTACGGCCATGTTCGAGCGCAGGCTTTTGGGTGGCGACACAACCTTAGAAACATCTATTGCTGAAGCATTGACCAAGAAAAAAGTTTGGCCTGCGGAGGATTTTTTTGCGGCCAAATACCAAGAACAAAGTGAACGACATAAACATTTTGACGACGTTGACTACAACCTCGAGCCCAATATAAAGGCCTCACCTGGTGGCATGCGCGACATCCACACCGCGTTATGGATTTGTAATCGAAACTTTGGCACCACAGACATTAACCAACTCGTAGAATTGAGCGTACTCACCGCAGAAGAAGGTAAATGGCTGATTGAAGGGCGAAGATTCCTTTGGTGGGTGCGTTTTGGGCTGCATCTCATTGCTGGACGCAAAGAAGACCAACTATACTTTTCTCGGCAGAGAGAACTGGCCCAGCGACTTGGCTTTGTCGACACCGACAGCCAAATGGGCGTAGAAGTGTTCATGTACCACTTCTATCGCCACATACTTGCCCTTACCGAAGTAAATGGCATTCTCATTAAATATTTCCAAGAATCTGCTGAAAATTCAAAGCGGGAAAAAACCCTCCCTATCAACGAACGCTTTAGGTTAGTCAACAATCGCATTGAAGCTATTCACGATAACGTCTTTAAAGATTGCCCCTCTGCGCTTCTAGAAATGTTTGTATTAATGGCTGAGCGCGAGGAAGATATCCAAGTTAGGGTGTCGACAATACGCCTGATGCGCGAATCATTAAATCTGATCGACGGCGATTTCAGAAAAAACCCCAACAACACGCGTCTTTTCCTGAACTTACTTAAAGCACCCTTCACAGTGGTAACACAACTTATACGCATGCGTAAGTACGGTGTGTTAGGTCGCTACCTGCCCGAGTTCAAGCAAATCATTGGACAAATGCAACATGACCTATTCCACATCTACACGGTGGACGCTCATACTATGATGGTCATTCGCAATATGCGCGAGTTCCGCTACAAGTGGGCAGCAGAGTCCTTCCCTATTGCGCACTATTGCTCTAACACAATCCCAAAACGCGAATTACTTTATATCGCCGGCCTTTTCCATGACATTGGCAAAGGTCGTGGCGGCGACCATTCCACACTCGGATCTATCGACGCAAGAAAATTTTGCCAACTACACAACCTCAACCAAGCTGATACAGATTTGGTTTGTTGGTTAGTTGAACGCCACTTATACATGTCTTCAGTTTCGCAAAACCAAGACATTTATGACCCTGAAGTCATTCAGGCATTTGCTGAAGATGTGAAATCTGAAATGCGTCTTAACTACCTTTATGCACTTACCGTGGCTGATATTAACGCAACCAACCCAAACCTTTGGAACAGCTGGCGCGCAAGTCTGATGCGCCATCTTTACAGTGAAACCAGAAAAACTCTGAGACGCGGTGGCAGCAATGCAATGGACCGAGACGAAACCATTGCCGCGTTTCAAGAAAGTGCAATGGACAGACTGCAAAGTGTCAGCAGTGAAGAGAAAGTCAGAACTTTATGGCAGAATCTGGGAGACGATTTTTTCTTGCGTCACACTAGCGAAGAGATCAGCAGCCTATCTCGACAGCTACTGGAACATGACCATCAACAAGGCCCTTTTGTGAGTCTGTCTCCTGCGGACTTAACTTACCTGGGTGAAGGTGCTACTCAAATCTACATTTGGGCAGAAGATAAACCTAAAACCTTTGCTGCAACAGTAGTGTGCTTAACACAATGGGATTTATCAGTAGTCGATGCGCATATCAACACTGTAGTAAACGGCCGGCTATTTTATACTTTTACTATTCTTAACGCTGACGGCGCGCCAGTAGAACAGGATAACAATCTGCGTAATGAAGTTGTCGAAAAAATCAAAGCAATCCTCGTGGCACCGTCACCCAGAACCGACGGCGCAACTCGGCGAGTGCCGCGCCAACTCCGAGAACTCCCTTGGCCTACGGAAGTAGCCATGGAAACCGACGAAGAAGGTCTAGCTACTACGGTGAATATTTTGGCGGCTGACCGTCCTGGGTTATTGGCAAACATTTCGTTACTCCTTTTGGATTTAGAGTTGGAATTGTCCTCCGCGCGCATCACCACCTTGGGCGAGCGCGTAGAAGATGTATTCGTTGTCACAGATGCTAACGGACTGGGCATTACCGATAAGGCTCAGCTTTATAATCTGGAAAATGCCTTACGGCAAAAATTAGATGACTCTATGGGCTTGGGGGAGAACACACTTTCAAGCGTCAGTGGCTCAAAGGTTTAATCACGAAGTAAAAGTCTGGTGGGCCGTGTATTCGTTGGGTATTCCCGCTATCGTATAGCTTCCTTAATAGTTGTATGAATATTGTGTCTTTCAACACCCACTTAGATTTGCTTCAGCCCTACCCCTTTGAACGCCTGCGCGCGTTGCACAACGGCATTAATCATACCGGAGAGTTGTCACACATCTCTTTGTCAATCGGTGAGCCCAAGCATAATCCACCAAAATTTGTTATTGATGAACTGTCAAACCCCCAGTCATTGGCCAAGCACCTTGCCACCTATCCAGCAACAAAGGGCAGCGAAGTGCTGCGAACCGCAATTTCTGAATGGTTGGCGCGCAGATTTTCCGTAACAATTGACCCAGACACCAGCATTTTGCCAGTCAACGGCACAAGAGAAGCTTTGTTCTCGGTTGCTCAAGCACTACTCAGCGGCAAAACCGACACGTTGGTCGCCATGCCCAATCCCTTTTATCAAATCTACGAAGGCGCTGCCCTCTTGGCGGGCGCTCAGCCTTTATATGTTCCAAATTTGGTGGCGCTAAATTACAAAGCGGACTTTAGTTCGGTGAGCGCAGAGCAATGGCGCAAAACAGAAATGGTCTACATTTGCTCACCTGGCAATCCCACTGGACAAATTATGCAGCGGGATCAAATGCAGTCACTCATCGAGTTGGCACAGAAATATGATTTCAATATCGTTTCAGACGAGTGCTATGCCGAGCTTTATTACGATGACGACAATCTCCCAGAAAGTATTCTTGCCGCCGCAGCTGCTATGGGACTGCCAAACTTCGACCGATGTTTAGCATTTCACAGCCTTTCCAAACGGTCCAATTTACCGGGGTTACGCAGCGGCTTTGTGGCCGGCGATGCCAATTTAATGGCCAAGTACTTGAGCTACCGCACTTATCACGGCTGCGCACTTGGAGCTCACCACCAAGCTGCTAGCGCCCTAGCGTGGCAGGAAGAGGCCCACGTGGTTGAAAATCGACAAATGTATAGAGATAAGTTTGTTGCAGTAAGCGAGATTCTCCGCCCCCACTACAACTTAACCCAACCCGAGGGTGGCTTTTATCACTGGCTGCCAACGCCAATCTCTGACCAAGAATTCAGTCAACGCTTATTGGCAGAACAACACATCACTGTAATGCCTGGGTCTTTTTTGGGTAGAGATAGCGAACTAGGTAATCCAGGCAACAACCACGTAAGAATTGCCTGGGTTGCGCCCTTCGACCAATGTATTGAAGCAGCCAAGCGCCTAGCCCAATTTGCGCAAAATTTATGAGGTGATTTCGCCCGTTAAAGCGGTCTCTTGCCCTCAGCTGTAGTAATATCGAGAAAATTTTTTTGAGATTGATATGACTGATATTTTTGCGTTCGCAGTTGGCATCACAAGCACCAATGGCTCGGGTACCGTACTAGACTGTTTTTTTCCAAACCCCATACTCACGCCAAAAGCAGAAGTACTCAGCGCAATTAGTACGCTGCCCCAAGGTACCAGTGCCCTTTCCGCCGAACAGGCGCAATCGCTGAACTCGGCATCTGGGGCCACAATTGTGCCTCAATCACTCCTCGATATGGATCAGCCCCTGATCAGTGTAAGGCTAGATTCAGACGCACCAAGCAACAGTATTGAAGAAGTGTACCTAAAACTGCACCTGCTCTCCCACAGACTATGCCTGCCTAATACCCTTAACCTTGAAGGCATTTTTGCCCATTTACCCAATTTGGCTTGGACTTCCGCCGGACCCATTGAGGTTAATGAATTGCCTGGCGCACTCATGAATGCACGGGCACAGGGCCTCAACCTAGAGGTGTTCTCTGTAGACAAATTCCCCAAAATGGTCAACTACGTAGTACCTACCGGCGTGCGTATAGCAGATGCTAGCCGCATTCGACTTGGCGCCTATTTAGGCGAAGGCACGACCGTAATGCACGAAGGGTTTATTAACTTCAATGCAGCTGCGATTGGTCCCAACATGATAGAAGGCCGAATTTCTCAGGGCGTTATTGTCGGTGCAGGCACTGACCTTGGCGGTAGCGCGAGCACCATGGGCACGCTCTCTGGCGGTGGCAATATCATTGTCAGCATCGGCGAAAACTGCCTCATTGGTGCCAATGCGGGCACAGGCATTCCCCTTGGCGATCGCTGCACTATTGAAGCAGGCTTGTACATCACCGGAGGCACACCTATTGCGGTTTTCGACGAAACAGGCCAGCAAGTACGACTTGTAAAGGGCCGAGAATTGGCCGGCAACTCTGACATGCTGTTCATTCGCAACAGCCAAAACGGTCAGGTGATCTGTCGCACAAATCGTCAGGCCATCGAACTTAACGATGCGCTGCACGCACACAACTAAGGCTGCTGAAATTGGAAAATCCTGTATTTGCGCTAGCGAAAGAACTCATCAGCCGCGTTTCTGTTACCCCTGAAGATGCCGGCTGCCAGGAGCTCATTGCCGCGCGACTTAACCAACTGGGTTTCCAAACGCGACAAATAAATGCCGAAGGCGTGCACAACTTGTGGGCTTGGCGTGGCACCGGTTCGCCTCATTTAATGTTTGCAGGGCATACCGACGTAGTGCCTCCGGGACCCCTAGAGCAATGGCAAACCCCGCCCTTTGAACCAACGGTTAAAGATGGCCAACTCTATGGTCGCGGCGCGGCAGATATGAAATCTAGCCTTGCGGCAATGATAGTGGCTGTAGAGGACGCTACAGCAAACGCCGAACACAATTGCGGAACACTAAGCTTCTTAATCACTAGTGACGAAGAGGGCGTAGCGACTTACGGCACTCGTTATGCAATAGATGTTTTAGCCAAAGAAGGTATACGGCCCGATTACTGCGTGGTTGGCGAGCCGAGTTCCAGCGAACAACTCGGTGATGTGGTGCGCTCCGGGCGTCGCGGCTCTCTGAATGCAAAACTTAAAGTTATTGGTACCCAAGGCCATGTGGCTTACCCCCTTGAGGCAAACAACCCCATACATAATGTCTTAACTGCACTTTCAGCACTGACCAACAAACAATGGGATTTGGGCAACGATTTCTATCCGCCCACTAGTTTCCAAATCTCCAATATCAACGGCGGCACCGGTGCAACCAATGTTATTCCAGGAGAATTGGAAGTAGATTTCAACTTTCGCTTCAATACCGAACAAACTGCCAACGGTTTGAGCGCAAGCGTGGAAGAGATTCTACAAAGCTTTGATGTGACCTATGAAATTAAGTGGCAGTTGTCCGGGGAGCCATTTTTAACGCTGCCTGGCGCCTTAACTGCGGCTGTAACCCAAGCTATCAAAACTGAAACCGGATTGACGACAGAGCTTTCCACTTCCGGAGGCACGTCAGATGGACGCTTCATCTCGCCCTGGGATAAGCCAGGTAGTGGGCAGGTTGAAGTGGTCGAACTAGGGCCACTTAACGCGACCATCCACAAAATTGATGAATGCGTAGCCGTGGACGACTTAATACCCCTAGCGAAAATTTACCAACAAATAGTAAAAACTTTACTTAGCCAGTAGGCGCACCAAATTGATGAAACGTAATCTATTCATTGGCGTGCTGGCGGTCGCGGTTATGCTCGTCACTCTAGCGCCCGCTAACCTGCTGCGCATTGCCGTAACGCAGATTGCTGGCGTCGATTTAGTAAAGCCTCAAGGTACTGTTTGGCATGGCAATGGCGTATTGATTGTTAACCCAGGCCTGTCTGCCAACTTAAGTTGGCAAGTAGCCTGGCAAATTAGCGAATCACTAACGCCAACTGTTCGCTGGCAGTTAAGCAACGATGAGCTGTCACTTCGGGGCAGTGTCGCCCTAGGTTTGAATGCCCAGAAAGTAGCTATTGAAGGTAACTTTAGCGGCCGGTCTCTTGAGCCGGCGCTCGCCAGATATGACATATCTATTCCCGGAACGTTTCAAGTTACCCCAACCCTGGTATTGATTAGCGAATCTGACGCAGCCACTGAATTTGAATTGGTCACTGACAGCAAACTCTTTTGGAGCGGCGGCACCATTCGCTATGTGCAGTCAAATGGTCTCGAGCAAGCCTATGTGCCGGCACTAACCGCCACCATAAAATCTGCTCAAGGGTCGCTACCAACAGTGTTTATTGGACTTACAGAAAATAGTACAGGCCCATTATTGACCCTAACCCCAGAGCTAAACGGCTACGTTAATATAGTGGTCACCCGCGGATTTATAGAGCTCGTGGGCCGCACTTGGACTGGGTCGGCAAAATATAACGATGTAGTCCTTGAGGTGAAGCGTAAGGTTTTTTAACTGCTATCCCAGCACATCGACCAAATCATGCAGCAACAACCAAATTAGTTTGCTTGAATAGATGGGTCGAGCCCCCCCTACTAAGACGAATTTAGATCCGTTAGAAGGTTAAACTGTGCCGATAGTCACACACACCACTTGGCCAGAAAACACTACCACATGGGCTCGAAAGTAAACTAATAAATCAGGTACTATGGACCTCTGGCGCAAAGTATCCATGCGATTATACAGACGCGATTAACAGACCATTTTTTGTGACTCAATATGCAACTACATATCCTAATCGAAAAATTGGTTAACCCTACCCAGTGGCTGATTGCATTTGCTATCGCGTGGACCATTGCCAATAGCGTAATAGGCTTACTAGCAGCGCCGTCTAGTTCTACCTCTGATTCCAAAGACGCCATTTCCACCGACACAGCCGGTCAGAGCCAACTTAAGAGCAACGAACGTAAAGATAAAACCAAGCGTGTAGAAGCCCTCATAAATCGCCATGTTTTTGGCTTGGTGCCGCAAACTAACAATGGCCAAGCACGGAGCATTGAAACCGCTAAAGCCACCCGCCTACCGCTAACACTAGAAGCTGTCTTTGTAGCCAATGACAATGCAAGTTCGGGCGCCATAGTGGCGCGCAGTGGTAAAAAGGGTGTGCTTTATGCAGTCAGCGACATTCTGCCCGGCAACGCTCGACTCATAGAAGTGCAACAAGAGCAGATTATTTTACAAAGAGCAGGCAACAGAGAGGCTTTGGCATTTGGCAAAAGCAAATTCAACCCAAAAGCCGAGATAGGCGCTAAAAGGTCGGTGCAAGCAGCCAAACCAAATCGCAACATACAGAGCGTTGACGACATTCAAGGTCTCATCCGCGAAAATGTTGAGAGCGCTCTAAAGGATTTTGGCTTGGAGACCAACGAAGGACGGGGTTACAAAATTGGCAATTTGTCCAGCAACCCCTACTTACAACAAGCCGGCTTACGCCCCGGTGATATTGTCCTATCTGTAAACGGCCAACCTCTGGGCGACCTGCAAAAAGATCAGCTAGAATTTGACAACATTCTGGCTCAAGGCTCGGCCAGCATTGAACTAGAACGAAATGGCGAACAAATGAGCATTACTGCTCGACTGCCCAACTAACTTAAATCTGAATCAACAAATTTATGAAACTAACATCTTATATTCGCAGCACGCTCGTTATTTGCGCCACATTAGCCAGCCTTGGAGCTTTCGCCGCAGAAACTGAAGAAGGTGAACGCACTTGGCAAATGGCGACCAAGAACGCAGACATTCAAGAGTTTGTCGCTCAAGTGGCCAAGATTACTGGCAAGACGTTTATAGTCGACCCTAAGTTGAAAGGTCAGGTAAATGTCATCTCTGAAACCCCCTTGGGTAAACAAGGCGTTTATGAGCTTTTCTTGAGCGTGCTTAGATTACAGAACTATACCGCAGTACCCTCAGGCAACGTGGTCCGAATACAGCAAAGTGCCACGGGCAAACAAACCCCAGGGGCTCGCGGCGGACTGGGAGCGGCTGCGCCAGAAGAGTTGGTCACGCAAATTATTGCAGTAAAAAACGTAAAGTCTGAGGATCTACTGAAGATTCTCCGCCCACTGATCCCTCAATACGGGCATATTGGCAGCGTCAGCGAACCTAATGTAGTGATCATCTCCGATCACGCGGACAATATTCGTCGTTTGAAAAAAATCATCAGCGACATCGATGTAGCTGAAACCAACGAAGTGGTTATGATTGCGCTAAAAGAAGCGTGGGTAGGTGACATTGTCGAGATCTTGGAAAAAGTAGCGCCTAAGCAGGTCGGTTCCGGCGCAACAGGACCGCAAAAAGTCCAACTCATAGCTAACGAACGTAACAACTCTCTGGTACTGAGAGGACAAAGTCGCCCCATCGCTAACCTCTTAGATATTATTGAGAAACTAGACCAGCCAGCGACCACAAAAGATGCAACGCAGGTAATACTCCTCAACCATGCAGACGCCGAAAACGTCAGCAACATTCTGCAAAGTATTTTAGGCAGCCTTGGTTCAAGCCAACCTGGTGGCGGCACAGGGGGTGAGGTTGATGTTCAGGCAGATTTATCTCTGAATGCGCTGATTGTCAAAGCTGATCCAGGGGCTATGGGCGAAATCTTGAGTATCGTCGATAAATTGGACTCACCCAGAGCACAAGTACTGATAGAAGCTGCCATTGTTGAAGTAACCCTAAACAACGACCTATCTTTTGGCGCTGAACTTGCCGCCGGTGATCAGCGCGGACAAAGCGTACCGCTGATAAGCACCAGCCTTAATGGCAGCATCCAATCACTGCTCGGCGGTGTTATCGATGCAAACAACCCTGGTGCAGTCAGCGTCGTACAGGGACTGGCAACGCTCAGTGGACCTACATTAGCGGCAGCCAAATTAGACCTAGACGGTATTTCATTCGGCGCAGTAATAACCGCACTCTCCACTAACTCTGACGCCAACTTACTTTCAACACCTAGCATCATCACGTTAGACAATAACGAAGCAAAGATCTTAGTCGGTCGTGAAGTGCCTTTTCGCACAGGCTCTTTTACAACTACTGGTAACGGTTCAAGCAACCCCTTCACCACAGTAAACAGACAGGATGTCGGCGTTGAACTGCTTGTCACGCCGCATGTATTCGACGGCAATGAAGTACGCTTGGACGTAGTACAAAACATTTCTAATGTTCTACCTACGGCTGTAGGTGGAAGCACGTTCGCAGACGTAGTGACCTCCAAACGAACCATAGAAACTACAGTGCTCGCCGGTGACGGTGAAACCATTGTGCTGGGCGGTCTGATTCAAGACGACGTGACTGAAACCAATAGAAGGGTGCCGGTATTAGGTAGCATTCCACTCATAGGTAATCTCTTTAAGTCCAAAACAAGCTCGCGCGTAAAAACTAATCTATTGGTGTTTATCCGCCCCACCATTATCTCCAGCAGCGAACAAGCTACTACCCTGACTAACAAAAAATACTCAGGCATTTGGGAACTAACAACCGATCAGAAAAAACTAAATAACGAAGACGCCAACGAAGAAAGCGCAGAAGCACTACAACTTCTTTTTCAGGGTAAACAAGACAAATAACCCAAGGCCAACTTAGGAAATAATCTACGTAGATGAATAACAGCTTGCTGCGTACTTATTACCGCCTCCTTAGGTGGGTCATTCGCCTTGTCGCAAAACCAGACTTTAGCGGCATGGAGAATCTTGACCTGCCGTTAATGGAAAGTGCCAACACTTCCTCTCATCTAGACGACAGCGAGCCACTCAAGCAAAACAAAAGAGAGGTCGTTTACGTCTTAGACAAAAGGTCCATCGCAGACCTACTCGTTTTAGAACACGCACTAACACAATCATCCGCCCCACCGCCTCCGTCCCCCCTGCTGCCGCTGACCATTGCAGATTGGTCTATCAACGGCAGAGCTTTTGCCCTGAATCGAGCTTGGGGTGGCAAGATGACTATGCAGCGCAATTCTCGGCGGCTACTGAAATTAGTCAGCGCCGGTGACGCAATTCAAGAACAAATAGCACTGGTGCCAGTATCTATATTTTGGGGTCGATCTTTAGCCCCTAGAGGCAGTTGGATTGAGGCTCTGACATCAGATCAACGACCAGCAACCGGCGGCATCAAGCGCTTCTTCGCCCTACTCTTTAACCGCGGCGACATTCATGTGTGCTTTGGCAAACCAATACCATTAGAGGAGATTGGCAAACACGACAAAGGCCAAAACTATGCTATTCGTCGCTCCGCACGCCTACTTAGGGTTCGCTTTAAACGACAGCACGAAGCCACACTAGGCCCTGATTTTTCTCACAGAAGAACACTGTTATCAAGCATTGCAAATTCACCGCGAATTACGCAGTACATAAATGAAGCAATCCCCTCCGGAACTAGTGAAAAAAACGATGCAAAAAACAGGGCTAAGCTCAGAGCACTAGCCTATAGACACGCTAAGAAAATTGCATCGGACATGTCCTACTCGTCAATTCGCATCTTTCTGATTTTTTTAGCCTGGTTTTGGCAGCGCATATATACTGGCGTAAACGTACGCGGATTAGCGTCAATAAAAGATATTACCGACACCCACACCCTCGTCTACGTACCCTCACACCGCAGCCATATAGATTACTTAGTACTTAGCTATACCCTATATCGGGCGGGCATTATGATTCCTCATATAGCTGCAGGGGATAATTTGAATATGCCTCTACTCGGCGGATTCCTACGCCGAGGCGGCGCATTTTTTATGCGCAGAAGCTTCAGAGATGACCCACTTTATGCAGCAGTATTTGACGAATATTTGTATCAGGTTTACAACAGCGGGCATTGCGTGGAGTTCTTCCCAGAAGGTGGGCGCAGCCGTACAGGCCGGCTATTACCGGTAAAATATGGGCTACTAAAACTAACACTGGCCCATCAAATCCAAGGCCTGAAAAAACCCTTGGCTTTCATACCGGTGTACTTCGGCTACGAAAAAGTCATTGAAGGTGGCAGCTATATGGATGAGCTGCGCGGCGCAAACAAAAAGGCAGAGAGCGTCTTGGATTTAATCAATGGTCTCAAAGTCATCCGACAAAATTTTGGCCAACTTCAGGTAAATTTTGGTGAGCCCATTAAGTTGGACGAGTGGCTGGAAGAAAACCTGCCACAAACACCGAGCGAGCAAAACGTTCTCCTCGAGCAAGGCAGTGTCGCCACCACTCATACCAATGCTGCGAGCGACCAACTGATGAAAGCCCTTGGCGCGCAAATTATGGGCAACATCAACGCCCAAGCTACGGTTAATTCGGTAAATCTGATTGCCCTAGCCAGCTTAAGTATCGACCAAGAAGTCATGGAAGAAAGACAAATTGCCGAGCAAAGCGACTGTTATATGCAAATTTTGCATAGCCTTTATGGCAATCAAATACTTACGAACCCTAATATGACTGGTCAGTCCTCGATTGAGGAAGTGGAGACGCTGGGCTTAATCACAAGAACCACGGAAAACTTTGGCGCTGTCTTACATCACGCGCCCTTTACTGCCCTACTGATGACTTGGTACCGAAACAACGTACTTCACCTGATGGCATTACCCAGCCTAATTGCCAGTCTTTTAGTTCACCGACAGAAAAACACTTCTGTCTCGGAGCTAGAAGAAATGATCGCGCTGATTTTTCCTTACATTGCTCATGAGCTGAGCATTACGGGTCCTCCACCGACACAACTTGGACTTACAGCCCTCAACGACCAACGCATGGTGCAAATTGAAGGTGGACTTATTACCCTGCCTGCACAAGGGACAGAGCAATATATACGACTGGGAATGCTGGCCAACTTAATGAGCGAGACGTTAGGGCGTATGTACCTTGTTTTGAATCTTGCGAAGCAAGGCAATAAAGATCGGCAAACACTAAGCCTCGCCAGCGAGTACTCAGCTGAAAAAATCTCTCTTTTATTAGGCATCAGTGGGCCAGAATTTTTTGAACAGAAGTTGATTGGTGTGTTTCTCGACCAACTCGTTGACAAAGGGTTATTAGAAACTACGGGGGCAGAGGTATTGGAACCTCGGAGAGATTTTATTCAACTGCATAGCGCAGTCCAGTCAGCCGTTGGTAAGCAGTTAAAGTTCTCGATTAACGCCGAATAGCAACATTTCGATAAAATAGTTGCTAAGGCGGTGGGCTATGCTACTTCGCCAAATAAACATCAAAGCGCACCGTTTTGCCTTTAATCTGAAAGTTCACGCCCTCTACAACCGGGTCCTTCAAACGTCGTTTAACCACCACACGATTATTAGCGCAGTTCAACGCAAGTTGAATAAGTTCTGTCAAGTCGGACGTATCCTGCGCGTCTTGTGTTAGATAACGTAAATGCTGCAAGGCCTGATTCGGCAGCGCATTCTTCTTGCGCTCTGGGAACATAGGATCAAGGTACACAACATCCCAAGTCAGGTCGCCACTGAGAGCCTCTTTACAGTCCATGAACATAACTTGGGTGTTATCAAAACTGCGGGCGAAATCTTGCAACAGCACCCATATGAGGGGCTCGCGCTCGACTAACGTTACAGGACAACCCAACATGGACAAGGTCAGACCATCGGTACCAAAGCCCGCACAGGCATCCAGCACGCTAAGATCGCCCTGATTTAGGCCACATGCCCGAGCCAACTCACCCTTCCTTGCACCAACACTGCGCCTATGCAGATTTTGCTCGGCAAGGCGAAACGGCCGCTTATTACCGGGACTACATAACGCCAAACCTTGATAGTCCAAATAAAGACTTGGCACATCTACTTGCCTAGGCGCATCCACCTCATGCAAATCACACCACAACTCAAAAGCCATTGCCTGCTCACGCTGCTCGGCGGTGTACATCAATACAATGGGCACTTCCGGACGTTCAGGTGATGTTCTCATCTTTGTTGTATTTTCCATGAAGAATTATTGCCTGCGCCCAAGACCGCGAATTTCCAATTTGAGGTGAATCACCATTCTCCCAGAGCGGATGAGCATACTACGTATCTTATTGAAACTTTAAAATGCTGCGCATCAATCACGAAGACGCGCTGCTAATTCGACAGTTGACTAGATTGGATTGTTATCCTGCGCCTAACCTTGAATTCAACCGGCCCTAGAACCATTTGGCATGGGGCTTTCTGGCATTGCCAGACAAGGGGTAAGTTTGTCCTCGTAACCAATATCAAACAGCATTCCTTGCGATAGCTCACCTGCCATTTTCCGCTCTGGCAAATTCACGACAAACAACGCCTGTTTACCCTCAATCTCTTTAGGGTTCTCCCGCTCTTGCTTGATACCGGCAAGAATAGACCTGACATGGTCACCAAAATCTACGGTCAACTTCATCAGTTTGTCAGATTTCTCAATCTCAGAAACCGCAGTGATTGTGCCGACGCGAATGTCTAGTTTTGCAAAATCTTCAAAAGCGATTACCTCTTTTATAGGTGCGTGTTTCATATTGAAAATTACTTTTTTGTTTTTAAAGAAATATGCCGCATGAAGACAGAAACACTCTGCAGCCACGCAACATCATAGTCGTAAACTGCAGCGAACAATTGGCACTCAACCTCCTTCTTGCCGCCAATACTCACACACATCTCCATTTAACTTATGCGCTAATATCGAGGGAAGCTCACTCCAAGAGGCAATGTAATCAATGCGATAAGGCAAAGGGTCCACCTCTTGGTTAGGCCCATCATATACATAAAAGCCATCCAAAAATAATCCCTCTGGGGAATCTGAGCCAATTTCCGTACAGTTTGATATACGTATCGGTATATAGTGAATATAGGTTGTAAAAAGGCAAGCAGCTAACGATAACAATACAACACTAAATTTTGCGGTTTTACTCATACGCCTCAGAACCTCCATTATCACCCTTCACAAAGAAGGTAAAATGCTTAAAAAATTTTATATTTTCTCTAACGCTACTCGGGACCACATTACATCCGATTTGTTTGGCAATTTGCTTACCTGATTCTCTATCTGCAAAACAACTTTGAAACCAAACTCTGTCGCATAATCCGCGAGCTCGACACACGATACCGGGAAGACATGTTTCCCAGCACCCGCTGGCCCATTCCTTAAAGATATAGCGCAGATGCCGCCTGGATTTATGACATGAGCAAAGCACTGAATACATTCCCTTCTCTCTGTAACGCAAAGGTGATGCCAGACACCAGCCAGCAAAATGAAGTCAAACTTTTTATCCTTGGAACCAAGGGAATTTAGGCTTGGTAGACTGTCATTTATCCACTCAATGTTAAGGTGCGAATAGTTTGCTCGGGCAATAACGAGAAACTCTTCAAGAGGTTCTACGGCAACAACAAAGTGGCCTAACTCACTCATGGCCGCAGAGTTTTGACCAACACCCGCTCCTGCGTCCAAAACATTCGCCGGAACTGCTGGCAAAAAATGCAAAAAATCACGATTTACATCTGCAAATTCCAGCGACGAACTCACCTGAGAAAACGCTTCAATAACTTTCTCGTACCCCTTTGTACCTGGAACTGCGCTCATTTTGAGAAGTGCTCCTCATCTTTTCTTTTACCGTCTACTCGTCTACTCATTTGTTGAATGTTAACCGCTCTGTATTCGACGAGCATTCGACGAACATTCAATAAGAGGGATCTCAAGTAAAATAAAGACGGCGTGCTAGGCAACCATTATTCGCTATACACACAGCGCTCACCTCGGCCCTACAACTGTTATTTGAGTTGCAGCAGCCTTGGCCACCAGTTCGTTGTTTTGACTGAACTTCGCCTCCACATAAAACGACTTACCCCTTCTACTCACTACCTCAGCCTCTATAATTAGCTGCCCTTCTCGAACCGGCTTTAAATAACTCAGCGTAAGGTTGGACGTAGCGCAGAATTCGCCGTCCTGTTGCAACGTTATTGCTGGGAACGCCAACATTTGATCTGCGAGCGCGGCAATACAGCCGCCAAAGAGTGATGTGCCCAATAAATGTGATTTTGCAACACACCAAACTTTCTTCACGTAACCAGGCCGCCATTCATCAATAGTACCAAGCCCCCACTTCTGCACGATCTCTGGCTCAACCATTGTCTTATTCACGAATCCATCTAGCATGTTGGTTATAGCGGACATTTTCGGCTCCCAGTAATCTCTGGCTTTAATTCGATTGCATACCAATTTGTAAATCTAACCCGCAAAACAGTGTTAGATTTATAGAATCCGCTAATCTATTTGTTGGATACCCCGGCACGATAGACCAGATTAAAAACCTGACAGACGACAGCCACTTGCAGGGTGATTGGTTTGCCAAGCTTATGGCACGCGCCTTTAAAATATTCCCAATGCACTTTACGCCAAAACTCTAGAGACAAATCGCCCTCTCCTTCAAGGTATGCGAATTGGGGCGTTACCAGATGAAATGGCACTACTTCAATTTGCTTTGTTTCAATTATTCCAACAAAGCGATTATTCCAATCTAGAAGAACATCTCTCTGCCCAACCGCAGGCAGTGGTCCCTGCTCATCCTCCCATTCCCAGAGCAAGCTAGCTGTCGCTGTTTTGGAACCTGCCAACACAAGGTCGGTTAGCTGTTTACAAAGATCTTGATTGTTGCCGAACCAAAATGGCGCTATTGGGCGAGGCCCATCGTAGGTAGAGATTGCCACACAGTTAAGAACCTCTTTCCAGTTCAGTGAGTTCGATGGATGCATGGTCACTTATCCCCCCTAGTTTTGGGTGTTTTATCCCAGCTCAGAAGAGTTGCTAGAACAGAAACTATATCTATTGCGTGCCGCCCATCACAGGCAATTGATGACGCGAATTACGGATTTCAGATAGTCGGTAGAAAAGTTGTGCCACAAGGCTGTCTCTTATACACATCTGACGCTGCCGAC
>CAJXUL010000018.1 GCA_913060615.1 uncultured Gammaproteobacteria bacterium
ATTCGTCGGCAGCGTCAGATGTGTATAAGAGACAGCCTTACGATATTTTTCTAGCAGCAGATCAGCAGCGGCCGCAACTATTGGAGCAGCTCGGATTAACTGTAACCAACAGCCGCTTCGCCTATGCAAATGGCGCACTGGTGCTCTGGCAACCAAATAAGGCTACGCCTAGGGCTATTTCCCGCACTAAGGCCAGAACAACTAACGACGACGAAAACCCAACCGCGCAAACCGAACAAAGTACGCAGATTAGGCACTGGCTGGCTGGTGCATCGAGCATTGCACTAGCCAACCCTCGCCTCGCCCCTTATGGCTTTGCAGCTCAGGAAGTTTTGCACAACCTGCAAATCACACAATCGATGTCACAACGGCAAGTGATGGGGGAGAATATTGGGCAAACTTTTTCTCTAGTGGCCACAGGTAACGCCACATTGGGTTTTGTTGCTGCCGCGCAAATGCTTGAACAAAACCAGCCGAGGAATACCTACCTGAACATACCCAGTGAGTTGCACTCACCGATTCTGCAAGATGCCGTGCAGCTTAAGTACGGCGCGAATAACCAAGCAGCCGTAAACTTTCTGCGCTACTTGACGACTGCTAGAGCGAAGAAAATTATTCAGGCGGCGGGGTTTGTGGCCGCAGAGGCTGACCTGATAACTGATCTAACACCTGATCTGTAAGTTAGCCTGAGAACTAGCCCAAAACTTAATCTGAAACTCAATCTAAAACTCAATCTAAAAACTAGCCTAAGGCTGAGAGAGAAAGATGCTCCCAGCCTTAGATCCCCTGAAGAACGGCGGCGGATTAGCGGCCGACAAATACCGGGGCGCGCTTCTCAACAAACGCCTTAGTCGCATTTTTATGATCTTCAGTTTGACCACAATGTACGTGGTGGGTGGCTTCCAAATCTAGACAGTCGTTTACATCACCAGAGGACAACGCACGAGCAAAGTTCTCTTTCATATAACGATAAGCAACGGTAGGACCACTGGCTAAGCGCAGTGCAATTTCATTGGCCTTGGCTGCTAACTCATCGGCTTCGCAAACCCAATTAGTTAAGCCCAAATCCAGCGCTTGTTCTGCATTCACACGGTCTGAAAGAAAGTAAAGTTCCCGCGCCTTGGCTGTGCCGATAAGTTGCGACATGAAGAATGTACCGCCGTAGTCACCAGAGAAACCCACCTTGGCAAACGCGGTAGTCATCATGGCGCTGCTCGCCATAATGCGCATGTCGCAGGCCAATGCTAGGGATAGACCCGCACCCGCCGCCGCGCCTGGCAATGCAGCAATAGTTGGCTTGGGTATTGAGTACAAGGCACCAGCAGTGCCGCGCTGGTTGAGGCGCTGCCTATGAATGGCGCCATCTATGGTGTTGTCTCCCACCGTACCGTCACCACTGGCAGCCATGCCTTTAACGTCGCCGCCTGCGCAAAAGCCTTTACCAGCTCCGGTCAAAACAATGACCTTCACAGCGCTATTGAGTTCAGCGTCTGCTAGCTGTTGGGCCAATGCACCCGTCATGGCATCTGACATAGCGTTGCGTGCTTCTGGCCGATTCATAGTCAGTGTCAGCACACCGTCAGTTAAGTCTGCTAAAAGATCATCTGTACCTGTTTCCACTTTATTCGACATTTCCCTCTCCTAGGATTTTTTCGCTTTGGATAAATTTGGTTATTTTCTGCGCCATTTTATTTACGCTTATAAAGCAATGGCACCGGCGAATGCTCATAACGGCATTGCACTCAACGCTTCTAGTCTTTCATTAGGCCTTTCATTTTGTCCAGTACTCTATGACTTGTTCTTTAGTTAAGGGAGCCGCAGTCCGTTGAACAGTCCGTTGAACAGTCCGTTGAACAGTCCGTTGAACAGTGCATTGCCAGTGCTATGACAGACCTAGCGCGAAATAGCCAGACGCCCAGAGAGTATGGTAAAACGGTGTCTCCCTGAGTTAGAGTCCCGCAGCACATCGAATTAGGCAACAGTAAAAAGCAATGTCCAATCTCACTCTGATCTATGCCCACCTCGCCACCATCGTGCCTGCTGCCTTCATCGGCGCTTATCTGTTATTACGCCAAAAAGGCACGCCAGGCCATCGATTGCTCGGCAAAATTTATATGATACTGATGATGATCACGGCAGTGATCACACTATTCATCACCGCTGAAGTCGGCCCCACCCTTCTAAATCATTTTGGATTTATCCACCTGTTCAGCTTATTGGTCATCTACAGCGTGCCTGCGGCCTATTTCGCCGCCAGAGCACAGAATATAAAGCGCCATAAATTCAATATGCTGGGCGTGTATCTGGGCGCCGTATTGATCGCTGGCGCGTTTACTTTTTCCCCCGGCCGGCTAATGCATACTTGGTTTGTGCTTTAGCTGAACTTATAACCGCTGGCATGATTTAGCTGACCAAGACTTAACAGGCGGCACAAACGTGATTTAGGATTAGGTGCTGATAACCGTCCATTTTCAGCTAGGTATCGCTATACTCAAATTAAGAAAAAATCTAAGAATATCTATTGGAGAGACCTATGACTTACGAATGCTTTGACCTAACAATTGAAAATAATGTCGCACACATTCAGCTGAACAGGCCTGAAAAGCGCAACAGTATGATCCCTTCATTTTGGGCCCAGTTGCCACAAGTCATTGAAGAAATAGATGCTGAAGCTAAAGCACGCGTCATAGTCATTTCATCCACTGGTCCAGTATTTTCCGCGGGCATGGACTTAAACGCCTTTGCATCCAAAGGCAGCTCAGACCCTGAAGAAGCGCGCCGCAACAAAATTCGCCATGGCGCAGCCTTCTACGACACGGCGCGTAAAACCCAAGCTGCATTCAACGCGTTAGAGGCCTGCAGGCTGCCCATACTGGTGGCTATTCAAGGCGGGTGTGTTGGCGGCGGCGTTGACATGGCAACCGCGTGTGACATGCGTTATGCAACCGCTGACGCGTTCTTCACTATTTTTGAAACAGTCATTGGCATGACGGCAGATGTGGGCACTTTCCCACGCCTAGTGCAGCAAATCCCTGAAGGCTTGGTTAGAGAACTGGCCTACACGGGACGACGCATGGGCGCGGCTGAGGCCAAATCAGCAGGCCTTGTGAATCAAGTATTCGATACACAGGAAGCAATGCTCGAGGGCGTATTTGCCATTGCCCACGAGATTGCTACAAAAGCACCGTTGGCGGTTTATGGCTGCAAGCGCATGATCAACTATTCCAAAGATCACACCACCGCTGATACGCTGGACTACATTGCCATTTGGAATGCTTCAATGCTGCAAGCGCAAGAAATGCAGGAAGCCATGCAATCTAATATGGAAAAGCGCCCAGGCGACTTCGTAGAATTGCCTAAGCGCACACCAAACTTCAGCTTCCGTTAGGGGGGCTACTTCGCGGCCATAGCTGGGGAAAACCTCAGTCGTGGCCGCTCTGAAATGAAGCTGCAATAAAGCGCAGTGTCAAAAGCGCAGTGACCGAAAAGCAGTAATAAAGAACCCATCAAGCTGGGAGAGCAAAGATGACCATTCAACTCAGACAAATCTGCTTAGTGGCAGAGCACTTAGCCCCCGTGATAGACGACTTAACGGCCATTCTTGGCATTAACAGTTGTTATGTTGACCCCGGTGTTGGGGTATTTGGCCTAGAAAACAACCTAATGGCTGTGGGTCGAAACTTTCTCGAAGTAGTTGCCCCCACCCAGCCTAATACTGCTGGCGGGCGTTATCTAGAACGTCGTGGTGGCGATGGGGGTTATATGGTCATCACCCAAATAGACACATTTGAGAACCAACAAATGTTACGTCAGCGCGCCTTAGACAATGGTGTGCGTATTGCGCACGAGTCTCAGCGCGAAGGCTGGAACCTCTGCCAACTGCATCCGGCAGACATGCGCGCCGCGTTCCTAGAACTGGAGTACGACTCTAGAGAGGACTTTAACGGGCACTGGAATCCGGTAGGTGGCGATGGCTGGGAAGATAAGGTCAAACAAGATGTCACCGAAGACTTCCTAGGCGTTGAGTTACAAGCAGACAACCCACTGGAATTGGCGGCGCATTGGGCCTCAGTGACCGATTGTCCTATTGCCGAACAAGGTCGCCACCCATGCATTGCTTTTAATAACGTTACGTTGCGCTTTGTGCCGGTCACTGACGGGCGCGGCCCTGGGCTTGGTGGCCTAGACATTAAAGTTATCAACCGCGAAGCGATTTTGCAGCAAGCACACAAGCGTAATTGTTATGTCAACGATAAGCGTGTGGACATTTGCGGCACACGTTTTTACTTAAAAGATTGATTGAGCACTCACCCGCTCAGGCAAAAACCAATTAATAGTTTATAAACTTTCTTCAACTCACTCGTTATATGTAGGTAAAAAATGCCAGAAATGTCCTTTGAAACAACTGTTATGTCGCGCCGTTCAGTGCGTGGATTCCAGGACAAAGAAGTGCCCCAAGATGTACTCAACAAAGTATTCGATATAGCCCGCTGGTCACCTTCCGGGACCAACATTCAACCTTGGCAAACCTATGTGGCCTCCGGTGCTCTTCGAGACACCTTGCGCGACCAAATGATGGCTTCGGTTAAAGCAGGCACAAAACCTAACCAAGATCACAAAGAACCCAGAAAGCCCATTGGCCAAGTATGGAAAGATCGTCGCCGCGAATGCGCGGCGGTACTTTACCGCGCCATGGATATATCTTGGGATGACAAAGAGGCGCGTGGCGCCGCATCCTTTAGAAACTTTGAATTGTTTGATGCACCACATGTTGCATTTTTATGCATGGACGAAGCCTTCGGCCTGGGCAGCGCGTGGGATGTGGGCATGTATGCGCAAACGCTGATGTTAGCCATGACCGCCAACGGCTTGGCGTCCTGCGCCCAAGGCACCATGGGACATCACCCTGAACTCGTACGCGAGGCCTTTGGCCTTGGTCCAGAGGTAAAGGTATTATTTGGTCTGAGCTTTGGTTACGAGGATACCTCAATGAAGGTTAACTCAGCGCACACTGAACGCGCAGCGCTAGAGGATACTGTTACTTTTAAGCGCTAAGGCTTTTTGCATGAAAGACATAATGCCCGCTGGCATGCGGGTATTCCTGTATTCCTGTATTCCTGTATTCCTGTATTCCGATCATCCAGTGTGCCACGCCCACACGCCTACTCATTACTAGTTAACCCCTAACTCAAACAGAGAAAGTCATCACTTAAGAGCTTGATGTCGTGACCACCTTCGCCTTAACAAGCTTGTCAATTTGCTCAGGACCATAACCCAACTGAGCAAGAATAGCGTCGCCATGCTCGCCTAATTGCGGCGCTGGCAGGTCCTCACGAATTACTGAATCGCTGTGCACAAGAAACGGTGTCTTTAACGATTGATATTCGCCGCGAAAATCATCCTTATGACTTTGCAGCCAATTGGACGCTTTAAGCTGTGGATCGTCGGCCAAGTCCGCCAAGCTGTTGATAGGAGAGCAGGGAATATCCAGCTCTGCTAAGTCCGTCAGCCACGCCTCGGAAGAGCGGCTAGGCGCTATCTCCGCCACAAGAGTGTAAAGCTCATCGATGTGTTGGGACCGCATAACAGAATCGGTCACCCACTCAGCCGCGGCTAAATCTTCACGACCGACTAAGCCAAAGAAGCGCTGCCAGTGTTTTGTGTTGTAAGGCATGATCGCAACGTAGCCGTTCTGAGTCTTATAGGGCTTTCTGTTCTTCGACATCAGCCGGTCGTAGCCCAGTTCGCCTTCAGCCGGTTGCAAGGTATGACCCGCCAAATGCTCGGCCATAACAAAAGCAGTCATGCTCTCCAACATAGGCACTTCCACATTGCAGCCCTCCCCGGTGCGGAGCTGCTGCACCACGCCCGAGACAACAGCCAAAGCTAAATGCAGGCCAACCACTTTGTCGCAGGCTATGGTGCGGACGAATTGCGGCGCGCCGTCAGCATCTGCATTGAGTGCCGCTAACCCAGATCTGGCTTGAATAATGTCATCATAAGCTGGCGCTTGAGCATCTGGGCCGGTGCTCGCAAAACCCGGCGCTGCGCAATAAACAAGCTGAGGATTTATAGCCTTTAAGGTGGCGAAATCTGCACCTAGGTCGTGGGCAGACTTGTCGCGCATGTTGTGCACCAGAACGTCTGCCTGGGCTACCAGTTTGTGTAAAATCTCTCTGCCTGCCGACTGTTTAAGATCAACCGCAATGGAGCGCTTGTTGCGATTAAAGTTCAAAAAGCCAACCCCTAGGTCGTCGGTCCGTCCAGGTCTCACCGCGCGAAAAACGTCACCACCCTGGGCTTCTACTTTGATCACATCGGCACCGAAGTCACCCAAAAATTGAGTCGCATACGGACCCAAAACAATAGTTGATAGGTCTACTACACGTAGACCCTTTAGCAAGCTGAGCATATTTTATCCGTCTGATATAAAACCGGCGTTAGGCCATTTCTTTTACTTCTTCGCCTAAGGCTCTAGCGCGGTCTAGGCGACTGGCTTCATCCTTAGGCAAATGCTTCCAAGCCAAAGTCAAAAAGATAAAGGTAAAAATGAATATCAGCATTGTACAGGCAATGGCTGTGCGAAGGGATTCAGCGCCATCCATGCCGGTGGCAGCAAAAGTATCTGAAAGCTGACCCATCATGTACGGCCCCATAGCCAGACCCAACATTGTATTAATCAAAATATAGTAAGCGCCCGCTACAGCACGCATACGCGGCAAAACAAGATCTGCGGCAGTGGTTGGTGGAATGCCAGGCCAGCAGGCACTGAACAAGTGGTGGGCAAAATTAAGGAAGAAGGCCATGTAGAGGCTTTCTGTATAAACCATCCACAGCACCAGTGGCGCGGTACCAAAGACCGCAATATAGCCAATAATCAATCGTCCAGCGGGGTGCCACTGACGAAACTTATCACCCAAAACACCGCCCATAGTGACGCCGATCAGACCACCCAGCGCATTACCCAAACCAATATACATACCCACTTCTGTCGCAGACACATCGTGCATCCGAATCAGCAGTGGCGCTGTCCAGTAACCAATGCCGTAAGTGACAAAAGAAATAGTTGGGAACGCCAACATGGTGTAAATCATTGCTTTAGATTCGAAGATCATGTGGTAAGTCACTGGGTCTCTGGCTTTGAGTGATTGCACCCAGGAAAACACCACATAAATACCAATACCTAGGGCCAGCCACTGAGGAATATTGTCAGTCAACTTCATCAAAAACATTGCAACAGCAGTTATAGCGACGGCTGCGTACAAGTTGGCTTTTAGAGATGCGCCCTCGCGCTTTAAAGCAATGAGGTTAAAGATAGGCACCATGGCCATAAGTTCTGTCATCAAAACACTGTAGGGCGCAGGATGCTTTTCAGTGACGATGCCTTCCGACATACCGCGTGTGGGTTCGCGCAACGTGCGCACCCATATAGCCATCAACACACCAGGAATACCTACCGCGAGAAATGCTGCATGCCAGCCCTTCAAACCCAGTGGCGCCGCCAAAGGATCTGGATAACTGGTGTTCCAAGTTTCCATGATGAAACCGCCAAGAAAAAGGCCAATGCCTCCACCGATATAAACACCAGACGAATAGATGGCTAATACTGTGGCGCGTAACTTAGGCGAATAGTAATCAGACAGCATGGAGTATGCAGCGGGACTTGCACTGGCCTCACCAATCCCAACGCCAACGCGAAAGGCCGCAAGTACAGGAAACGATCTGGCAAAGCCTGACAATGCAGTCATGGCGCTCCAAAACAGTAGGCCAATTGAAATCAGGCTACGACGGACCCAGACATCGGCAAAGCGTGCTAGTGGAATGCCAAACACGGCATAAAATACCGCGAATACTGTGCCGTAAAGGAAACCCATATCTGCGTCGGAAACACCTAAATCAGCCTGAATCTCTTGCGATAGAATAGACAATATATTGCGGTCAATAAAATTAAATACGTAGACGATCAATAATACAAAAAGCACATAGTGAGCGTACGCCCCTCCTAGCTTTGGTTTATTATTATTTTCGCTCATTGGCCCCTCTCATTTTTCTAACCTAATTACGTAGCCGATCTTCCCTGCGCCCCACACGCGATACGCGAAGATTTAACTCACTTACCAATCATCTAACTATTAATTTAAACTACTAATTTGGCTATCAATCCAATCATTGAAGCGGCTACTGGCATGGCGATTAGTCAAATTGTTTCTCGCCACTGGCAAAGATTAGGTAAAAAATCATGCCAAATAACGTAACACCAGCGGTGACCTGAAATACCAATGCCCAAGAACCGGTGTATTGCAGAATCAAACCCGTTACAGAGACACCAACAATACCCGGAATGGTCGCAGCGGTATTGGTTATACCCATAAGGGTGCCAGCGTGTCGCGGCCCAATATCCATATGATTAACGCTGTGGCCACCGATACCTGCGGAACCAAAAATCTTACCCAAACATAACAGGGCAATGGCTGTCCAAACATCTTCAACACCAGCAATGAGTAATAAACACATGGCCAGGCCACCAAAACCAATGGTCTGCATGAGCTTGCGCACGAAGGTCACGTCCATGCCACTTTTGATCATACGATCAGCAATGTTGCCTGCAATATTTAGGCAAAAGAAATGCGTGATATGCGGCAACATAGCGATCAAACCTACTGATGCAAAAGGCACACCCAAGCCGTCATTTACGTATTTGGGCAACCAAGAAAGAATCACGTACAAGGTCCAATTATTGCAAAAGTGCGCCACAATAATGGCCCATACAGCTTTGTTTTTGAGGAAATATTTCAGCGGGGGTGCGTCTTCTACCGCGCCAGAGGCAGGCGCATTAGCGGTTATGTATTCTAGCTCAGCCTTGCTGATATGCGGGTGATCCGCTGGCATATTGGTAACCAAAATCTGCCAAGCTATAAACCAAATTACGCCAACTAAACCAAATAGATAAAAAGCCCACTGCCAACTTAGCGTAGAGACAATAATTGGCGTTACGATCAGCGCAAAAACAGTACCCAACGGAATGCCGCTGGCATTAAGCGCAACAGCCTTGGCTTTCTCGTCATTTGGGAACCAGCGCGTAATTAAACTATAAACAGAGGGAAAGGTTACTGCCTCACCAAGCCCCATACCAATGCGCGCCAAATACAAAACGAACAAGCCACCCAATGCGGCCCACGGTGTAATAATGGTGAATAACGACCAAATAAGTACACCTACGCCAAGGATCAACTTGCCACCAAACTTATCGGCGAGACGGCCACCACCTATTTGCATACATAGATAGCCGAGATAGAAGGAAGATAAAATATAGCCTTGAGTTTCCACATCCCAACCGAAGTCTTTGGCCATAGGGATTATTGCTACGGAAATATTAACTCTGTCTATATAGCAAACAAACGTGGCGAAAAAACACATTGTAATGACTGAATAGCGGCTTTTCCAAAAGCCTTCTTTATTCTGCGCAACTTCTGACACTAATCCCTCCCCAGGGTACAATCCAATTATCAAAGCCAAGCACAAAGTATCTACTGCCTTGCATCTATATCAGGCTAGGCTTTGTTTAGCGCTTAATAACGGTGAGCTGATTTAATCCAGCTCTTCTCTCAACAAGTTACCCCATCGCAAAATAAAACGCATTGTTTAACGGGTTGGATCGTCGCTTACCGCCATGAGCGTTTTACCAAAATTATCACCGGTCAACATGTCATAAAAAGCTCGCGGTGCGCTGGCTAATCCTTGGCGCAGGTCCTCTTTATATTTAACCTCGCCGCTACGCACATAGCTGGCCATTTCCTGTAAAAATATGTCTTGGTATTGATCCACAAAATTACCAACAAACAAGTCATGAACTGTGACTTGCTGGCGCTCAAAAAAAGGCTGGCCTATAGCCTGCCAAACTATACGAGGGTCTTGACCATCAGTATTACCGTATTGCGATACCACCCCACAAAGGGTAATTCGCGCTTTTTTGTTCAACAACGGCAATACCGCATCGAAGACCTTGCCGCCAACGTTCTCAAAATAGACATCACAGCCGTCAGCACAAGCAGCTTTTAGTTTCTCTGGGAACTGTGGGTCTAAGTGGGACACCACACTATCAACGCCCAAGGCTTCCAAATACTCGACTTTGTGTGCAGCGCCAGCGATACCCACCACGCGACAGCCGGCCAACCGGGCTAACTGCACGGCTACCTGTCCTACACCACCGGAAGCAGCAGACACCACTACCGTTTCACCAGCCTTGGGCTGACATTGCACCATTAAGCCGGAATAGGCTGTAAGTCCTAACATGCCCAACACACCAATAGCGGCCGATATGGGCGCAGCGGAGGGGTCTAACTTGCGCGGATGCATATAACCAAAAACCCCAATGCCCTCGCCACTAAGGCCGTATTGCTGCCAACCGTTGGTGTTAAATACGTAGTCGCCTTCCGTATAGCCGGCTATACGACTCTTAATCACTCGAGACACCGTTCTGCCATGACAAACCTCCCCCGGCAATTCCACCCCTGAACGCCGACGGCCCCACTGATAGGGGTCTAATGACAAATAAACGGTCTGGGTGAGCATTTGCTTCTGCGCGGGCTCGGGAAGATCTTGCGTTACCCATAAAAAATCTTCTGCTACAGGCAGACCTTCTTTAGGCGTCGCCGCTAAAAGCCACTGGGCATTACGTTGATTTTTCATTTTAATTCCTTAGATTTATCCACGCCGTTTATTCTCTGCAAAACGCACGCACGCAGATTTAGCCTATGCAAAAGTACCAAGCAAAACCAGCCGTAAGAAAATTTCAGTTAAAAATGCTCAAAGAGCTTGCTTTTAATTTCAATAAAACCTTTGTATAACAAGTGCACGGAAAGGGGAAAATTAGAGGATTCCAACATGCAAGCAGCAAATATGGCCGAGTTGCTAGGAGATTTAGATTTCGATCCAGCAGCACTGAAAGAAAAGTATCTGAGCGAGCGAGACAAACGTGTTCGAGATGATGGCAACCAACAGTACGTTGAAGTCACAGCGGAATTCTCTCGTTACGTAAATGATCCCTATGTAGATCCTGGCTTTACCCGTGAGCCACTATTTGACGACGTAGAAGTTGCAATAATCGGCGGTGGTTTTGGTGGTCTGTTAATGGCGGCAAGAATGAAAGAAGCCGGTTTTGATGATGTGCGCATGATCGAAAAGGCTGGCGACTTCGGCGGTACTTGGTACTGGAACAGATACCCCGGCGCCATGTGTGATGTTGAATCCTACTGCTACCTTCCTCTGTTAGAGGAATTAAACTACATGCCAAAGAACAAATACTCCTTCGCGCCAGAAATTCTAGAACACAGCAAAAACATTGCGCGGCATTATGGCCTTTACGAAAATGCCTGCCTACAAACCAGCATCACGAACATGGCCTGGGAGCAGTCGAGCCAAAAGTGGATTATTGAAACCGACCGTGGCGACAAAATGCGCGCGCGCTATGTGGCCATGGCCAACGGTCCACTGAGCCGCCCTAAACTTCCGGGCATAAAAGGCATAAACGACTACAAGGGCCACACGTTTCACACTAGCCGCTGGGACTACAACTACACTGGCGGCGACTCCTACGGCAACTTAACCAACCTGAAAGATAAGCGGGTAGGTATCATTGGGACGGGCGCGACTGGCGTGCAATGTATACCCCACCTTGGTGAATGGGCCAAAGAGCTTTACGTTTTTCAACGCACACCTTCCTCTATTGACGTGCGCAACAATGGCGAAACAGATCCCAATTGGGCCGCTACACTAAAGCCGGGTTGGCAAAAAGAACGTATGGATAACTTCAATACATTGGTCAGTGGCGGAGACCAAGAAGTAGATTTGGTTGCAGATGGTTGGACTGACATTATGCGCAACCTAACTGGTATCGCTGCAAAAATTGCCAGCCGCAAGCTCGGACGCAAATTAACTAAGGGCGAACGTGCTGAGTTAATGGAGCTGTCAGACTACAAAAAAATGAATTTCGTGCGTCAGCGTGCTGAAGAGATTGTTAATGATTCCAGCATTGCGGAGAAACTTAAGCCTTGGTATCGACAGTTTTGCAAACGCCCATGCTTTCATGATGAGTACTTAGACACCTACAACCGCAACAATGTCACTTTGGTCGACACTGAGGGCAAGGGTGTGGATGAAATCACCAGCAAAGGGGTCATCGCTAACGGCGAAGAATTTGAGCTTGATTGCTTAATTTTTGCCACAGGCTTTGAAGTAGGCACCTCTTATACCCGCAGGGCGGGTTATGACATTGTAGGACGGGGCGGGCAAAGTTTAAGCGAGCATTGGTCAGAAGGACTACGCACGTTCCAAGGCTTAACTAGTCATGGCTTTCCAAATTGCTTCTTTTTGGGATTTACCCAAACAGCCATCACAGTGAATGTGCCCCATGCATTGAATGAACAAGCAAAGCACTTGGCACACATAATAAGTAAGGCGCAGAAACAAGGCACAAGAACCATTGAGGCCTCAGCCCTAGCAGAAGATGAATACGTTGCGGAAATCCGCAAAACCGCCAGCACAGGGTCTCGATTTTATGCTGAATGCACGCCCGGGTATTACAACAGCGAAGGTCAGCGCGGCAATACCGCTGGCTTTTTCTCCAATATGCACGGCGCAGGGCCAGTGAAGTTTTTTAAAATATTGGAGGATTGGCGGAACCAAGGAGATATGCAGGGGTTAGATCTAAACTAACCCAAAAACCTCATAGTCATAGTTAGCCTCGGTTGATTACAAGGCAAGGTCTGTGTCGCTCACTGACCTCTATCTGAAAGATGCCTGGGGCTCAAAAGACTAGAAAGGGGTGAGGACAAAGCGAGACTTCAGAGACTAGATTAACAACTAAGTCGCTATCCAGCTAACCAATAGCTCATTAGCCTCAATGCTCAGCACCATGCTCTTCTCCAAACTTTCATTCAGATCAACCGAGCACTGATAGACCAAAGGTTGAGCAAGAGTGTATTGGCCGGTAGTTGCTGGGGGGTACTGGTTAGACAGCAAATGCACCTTAACCATATAGCGCCCGCGAACCGGCCCACGACTTTCAGGTATCACAAAAATGCCCTCCTCCGCACCGGTGAGTCGAGTGTGCGCATAAGGATGGTTTTCATTATTTGGCACCAGTGTTACCGAGGCTATACCCAAAGAATCACCTCCACACATAAGTCGCCCATTAACGGCGATTCTACTTTGATCGGTAAAGAAACAATGTCGGCGCAACCATCTGAGCATTAATGTTGGCCACAACCCTACATCTGGGTCGTCTATCGCTAAGCCAAGGCCGTGATCACCCTGATTGAAAATATGCAGTTCAGCGGCGACACCAGCTTTTAGTAACGCATCGTAAAGCAGTGTTGATTGACTGGCGGGTACAACACTGTCTTGATGAGTATGGACAACAAAAGTGGGTGGAGTGTTGGCTGTAACAGCGGTATCTATAGGCAAATATTCATCCGCTTTACGCCCTCTGACTGCTCCGTTGGTCACCGCATAAACCGATATAACAAAATCAGGCCTGCTACTTACGTCATCAATTAGGTCGGTGGCAGCGTCCTTTTTGCCGTCTGGCGAGGCATCAATAGCTACAGCCAGCGCCAAATGACCACCTGCTGAGAATCCAAGCATGCCCAATCTGTGAGGATCTAACTGCAACTCTTGAGCATGGTAACGAATTAGGCGCATAGCGCGCAGGCCGTCTAGGAGGGAAATACTTGAATGATACTTGGGCCCCAAGCGGTAACGCAGTACGAAGGCATGTATGCCTTGCGCGTTCAACCAACGAGCCACCTGCAAGCCTTCATGATCTGACGCTAAGCTACGATACCCGCCGCCAGGACAGACGATTACACCGCAACCATTACCTGCTTTGGCTAGATGTACGCTAAGCATGGGTTGATCAACAATATCATTACCATCGCTCTGTGGCGCAGCACCCGCCCATAACCGAATGTTGGTCGGCGACAAAGTGTCATCAATCACAAGGGCTGAGCCTAATGCCCTCCAATGTGTCTTTGTATCTTCCAAAGTCTACTCCGTAAAACCAATGCAAGCACATCACTATGCGCCTACCATTCCAAGGATTAAAGCACCAAGAAATCTCCGAGACTAAAGCTAGTTTTGTGTGGCAGACTAATCTGAGTGACAAGCGACGCTACGCCCTGCATGCAGAAAATCTAGATAACGCTATTGTCTACCTGCACCGAGAATGAAAAACCGAACAAGGAAAAAAGTGATTCACAACAACGTAATCTTGCGCTCAAAACGCCCTGAAGACATAGACGAGATCAGTAATCTACTGACTGTCCAAGCCAAAGTTTCCCTCACCGAAGAAGGATGCGAGCGGTTCGAAGTGTATCAATCTGAAACTGACGCCCAAACTTTCATTCTTGTCGAATGGTGGGCTTCCCAAGAAGACTTTGATCGACACAAATCTGCGAAGCAGTTCGTAGAAATTTATGTGCCCAAAGTTATACCTTTGGTGGAGAGGTTTCCTCACCCGAGTAAACGCCTAATTTAGAGATATAACCGTTCAGGCCCTTGCACCCTGACATTTTCTGTCATTATGCGACTTTCTCGAACCTTCCATTTTCGCAGAATCTGATTCAAAACATCTAGCAACATGGCACCGTCTGAAAGCCATTCGATAAAGGTACTCGCAATGAAATTGTTGAAACTAACAGGGCTTGCAACTGCTGCACTATTCATCTTTGGATGCGGCGGTGGCGGCGGCGGCGGTGGTTCAAACACTGCTGCTACCGCCCAGGCACTAGCCCCCACTGTAAGTGCTGGCACCTCTGGCGGAACCTTTAACACAACCCAATCTGTGGCGTTAACGGCGAGCGCAGGCGCGAGTATATTTTTCACAACAAATTCAAGTACACCAGATAACACTTCCACGCCTTATACCGGCCCTATAACGATTTCTACGGACACCGTATTGAGCTTTATTGCCATTGGCAGCACGGGACTAAGCAGTCGCGTACGCAGGCAAACTTACCTAATAGACACCTTGGCACCTGCAAACCACGCCCTTGCGAGTGCCACCGCTGTTATTAGCGCCGACAATCAAGCAAGCTTTGCCCTGAGCATAGAAAACGCGGAATTAGGTACAAACTACTCAATAGTCATCCAAGATTCCGCAGCAAGCCCCAGCGAGATAGTACGAACTGGAAGAATCGTCAATGCTTCATCGACATCAATACAGGTAGATCTTTCAACCTTTGCCAACGGCCAGGTCAGCGCGACATTGGTGCTCACCGACGCTGCAGGCAATAGTTCTCCTGCATTTTTTTTAGCACTCACTAAAACAGGCAGCTTAGGGCCCTTTAACGTAAATGGCTCAGTACGTATTTCCCCCGGAACCCAAATCGACTCTGACGTTAACGACACAACAACCACAATAGTCAGCAACAATGACTTCACCAACGCCCAACAAATATTTTCACCCGGTATGTTGGGTGGCTATGTAAATCTACCTAACACTGGCGAAAGCGGCCATTTAGATGTTTCTGGGGACGACGATTACTTTTTTGTCGAACTCGCCGCCCGTGATCAAATTGTCCTGACCATCGGCGAGGACAGCGCTGACTTGGACATTGAATTGTATGACAGCACACGCGTATTGGTTGACGACTCTTTAGGTATGGGTAATACAGAGGTAATTGACGTTACGGCCTCGGGCAACTATTTCATTCGTGTTTTTGCATTTTCTGGCGCTTCTAACTATGTCTTAAGCGTTGGCCAAAGAGCGGGTCTAAGCGTTTCTTCTAGCGGTCAGAATCCCAGCCTATCGAGCTTCGATGACTTTGTTCCAAACCAGGCGGTGTTTCAGTTAGACAACAAAAAACCATTAGCCCAGATGCAGGCCAATTTGAACAGTCTAAAATCTCAGGGATTGATCATGGCCAATTTAGCCGCAGACAAACCACAATTGATGAGTTTTGGCGGCAGGTCAAAGCGTGACCGGATGATCAACTCTGTAAATCCGCAACTGTCTTCAAAGCGGGTATTCACCAACAACAACGATACTCAAAAGGATAAGCAAGAAACCATTTGGGCTATAAAAGCGTTAAGGCAAAGAACGGATATTAGCGACGCTCAACCCAACTTTATGCGCCATAGCCGCGCAGTACCCAATGACACGCTTTACAACGAACAATGGCACTACCCACATATCCGTCTACCTGAAGCATGGGATATCACTACCGGCAACCCCAACGTAATTGTTGCAGTAATTGATAGCGGCATCCTAGCAGATCACCCTGATTTCCAAGGCAAGTTAGTTCAGGGATATGACATGATCAGTAATGCCACCAACGCTGGAGATGGCGACGGCGTTGACAGCAATCCAGAGGACCCTGGCGACCGGGGGCTAGGTGATGGCAGTAGCTCATTCCATGGCACTCACGTAGCCGGCACGGTAGCAGCCGCTACTAACAACAACGCCGGCGTCGCCGGCGTTGCTTGGCAAAGCAGAATTATGCCAATAAGAGTTTTAGGCCCAGAAGGCGCCACTAGCTTCGATCTAATACAAGCTATTCTTTACGCAGCAGGCCTTGAAAATGTCAGCGGGCAGGTACCTACACAAAGAGTTGATGTTATCAATATGAGTTTGGGCGGCGGCGGTTTCTCATCTAGTGAGGCAAGCGCTATTACAGCTGCACGTGATGCTGGCGTTATTATTGTCGCAGCGGCTGGCAACAGCGGCAGCGCAAATCAAGAGTACCCAGCTTCATACGACGGCGTCGTATCGGTTGCAGCCATAAACCAATCTAATACACGGACCAGCTATTCCAATTTTGGCCAGAGTATAGATATCACAGCCCCGGGCGGAGACCTAGATGAAGATGCGGATGGAAACGGCACGCCAGACGGCGTGCTGAGCACCATCGGCAACGATAGAGAAAGCTCTACCACCTACGGCTATCGCTACTATCAGGGCACCTCAATGTCGTCGCCCCATGTGGCAGGAGTTGCTGCACTCATGAAATCTGTGGCACCAAACATGACCCCAGCGGAATTCGATAAAGTGCTCAGTGAAGGTAGGATTAGTGACGACCTCGGCGTGGAAGGCCGAGACAATGACTTTGGCTATGGTTTGATCAACGCGATGAAAGCCGTAAACACTGCCCAAGAACTGGCGTCTGGCACCTTGGCACCACTGCCTACCCAACTGCAAATATCGCCCTCTACTATCGACTTTGGACTGACACAGTCACAACAAACTTTTAACCTTGCAAACTCCGGCGGCGGCACCTTAAACGTGACAAGCGTCACCGAAAGCGTCAACTGGCTGTCTGTTACCAATAACTCAAGCAATACAAACAACTTGGGTTCCTATACTGCCACTGCCGATAGAAGCCTGCTTGCGCTCGGTGATCACACAACCAACATCACAGTTCAGTCAAGTCTTGGGCAGAATTTAGTCGTGGTCAACATACGCATAAGTTCGACCATTTTTTCCGCGAGTTCCGGCACTCTTTTTGCGCTACTTGGTGACCCAAGTGACGGCAGCACTATTTTGCAAGAACGACTAGTAACGCCAACTAACGGCAGCTATTCCCTTACTTTCAATTCTGTGCCCACCGGGGAATATCAATTGTTTATCGGTTCGGATATGGACAATGACGGATTCATTTGTGATGCAGGAGAAGCCTGCGGAGCGTACCCAACCTTAAACCTAACAGAAAATCTTCCGGTAACAACTGATACCCAGGTAGATATCAATGTCAGCTTTGACCAAAGCCGCTTCTTTAACCAGTTAGGTGCAAATACATTTAGCGGGTTTTCTTACAAAGAGAAAAACAAGGAAGTAAGGGAGTAGCGTTTATAGCCGGGCACTCACGCACAGCAGCAAATACTTCCTATCTGTGAGTGCCAAGTTGGCAAGATAAGCGGCAAAAAATTCTAGTTAGTTGCTCAGGGTAAACTTTATCTAACCATCCAACCTAAATTGAGGCCCCACAGGCACTCCGAGCAATTTTGGCGCAGATGGTTGCTGTTTGGCTGCTGGCCATACAACCGGTAGGCCGTCTCCTTGAATCAAACCGCCAACCGGCACCTTAGCGCGATCCAGTGGAAATGCCGGCCACGGCTTAGTACGCCTACTGCCAGCCGCGACAAATACCACTGTAAATACTCGACGAAGATTAGGACTTGTATTGGCAGCAGCTTGATGGACTGTAAATCCATGGTGCCAGACAATATTCCCCGGATTCACCGACACCCATTCAGGAGCCGCACCTGCAAGAGCAGGATCCCCGAGAATGTCGTAAGGTTGAGTGCTGTGAGTTATATCAACTGGTTTCAACCCGCCCACTTTATGTGAGCCAGGCACGTAGGCCATAGCACCGTTCGCAAACGTCACAGCATCAAATGGAATCCACGCGCTGATCAAATTAGCATTTCCTATTGGCCAAAAAGTTTGATCCTGATGGGGGTCGGTTTCTCGCCCGCCAGGCTCTTTGTACAAGGCTTGGTCCTGCCATAAATGCAGCCCGTCAACACCGAGTAGTTGCGCGCCAATACCTGCTAAACTGGCATCACACGACAGATTGCGGACAACTTCATTCGTTTCCCATAAACGCATGCATTGCACGAAGGACTGCTCGTAAGTAGTTTTTTCATCAACTCCACGAACATCGTCGGCGGTACGTAGTGCCACTTCAGCATCAACTGCACTGGCATAGTGCCCGAGCTTTGTGGGTGTAAACACATCTTTAGTTACAACAAAGCCTTTACGCTGAAACTCTTCTACCACTGCGGGGGCAACTAGATAGGGGTATTCAATGGTTTGCTCACTCACAAAATTCTCCCTTTCAAAATATTAGTCCGTTGGGTGCTGCCACTCAGGCATCTGCTACCCATTGAGCAAAGACCAATCTGGCACTGACTCAGGATGACTTAGCTCACCAAAGGCATTTTTAACCACACGGCGCTGATTATCTAGCCAGCTCTTTGCCTCTTCACAAGGTTGCAGTTGGTCGTGACGACGATGCTGATGTTCCGCCAACTGAATTCGCATTCGCTCAAGAATGCCCTGCGCGGAGGCCACTGCAGTCAAATCGTTCATTTGCAGCGGGTCGGCTTGGAGGTCGTATAACTCTTCCCTGCCATCTAGCCAAAGCGCATAAGTGTGGGTCTTGGTACGCACTCCGCGCCATTCAGCGCCATTTTTGAACCAGTCAAAGTACTTAGAAAAATTCATGATAAAGGCGCTTTCTGGTTCCGGGTCAACTTTTAAATTAGATTCATCGCCCCGCCAATGCGCTGACAAATCTTTGCCTTCAACAGAACGCGGCACCGAAATACCGGCTAACCCACAAATACTCGGAAACCAATCCACCATACTAGTAACTGTATCAATCCGACCGCCTGGTTGAATTTGACCGGGAAAACGAACAATGCCGGGCACATGTATAGATGCATCGTAAGGGTTCTTTTTCGACCAAGGGTTAACACCTTGCGATCCACCTTGGGTACCGTGGTCAGAGGCCAATACCACAATCGTGCTGTCCGCCAATCCCCGTTGCTCTAGCTCGTCGAGTAAATTGCCGAGCATTTCGTCGATGGCCAAGATCATCGCCAAATAGTGGCGCATCATTTCCTTAGCGTTTTCAGTTTGCTCGGCAGGTACATTGGACGGCAGTACCAACTTTTCAGGCAGCGCATCGTAAAACTTTTGCGGCGCGAACTCGAAGGGTGTGTAGTGCGGTTGGTGAGGCGAAAGAAACATCAAAAATGGATCATCTCCGATCTTGTCCATAAACTCCCGAGCGTAATTAGTTAGACCATCCGTCTCATAGCCCTCCCAGCGCTCATAGTTCCAATCATCCTTATGCACAAAACCGTTGAAGTAGACCATATGCTGGTTATAGGCGCGCCAATACTCAAAGCCCAGGCGGTCGCGTCCCTCTGGCACCCAATCTGGATGCTGCGGCATGCGATCTAAGGCCGGCCATAAACCGGTGTGTAGATGCCACTTACCAATCCATGCGGTCTTGTAACCTGCATTAGCAAAAGCATCAGCGATAGATATTTCCGAATGACGAGTACGCGTGGTGTTAATCAAATGCCCGGTAGTCTGAGGGTAGCGACCGGTGACCAACATGGCTCGAGCGGGGGTACATACCGGACAATTGGATATTGCGTTATCTAGCGTCACACCTTGGCTAGCAAGGCGATCAATATTTGGCGTAGCGATTTGCTGCGCGCCATATTTTTGGCTATACAGCGGCAGGGACTGAGCCCGCAGCTGATCCGGAAAAAGCACAACAACATTGGGGCGCCCTAGTGCCTTATTTAAATCTCCCACCCTTACTTCTCCTCCTAAGCAAAAACTCCTGGGCTCTCTCGATCCTGCAAATTGGCACCCGCACGGTAACGCGGTGACCAAAATGCTTAACCACAACCCTACTTCTTGTAAGGAGTCATATCCATATTTGCATAGCGGGCTGAAACACCTGCCACGGTCTCCTCAGTCCAATATGGATCACTTTGAGAAGGAAAACCAATGAGTTCGCGCTCTTCTGGCGTAGCCTTTTCCATCCACGCAGCAAAACTAGCGTAGATACCCTGCTCCGGCCAACCAATAATACCCATCCAACGAGGCTTGGCAGGCGCATAGGCAATGAAATGACCAACACGAGCACCTTCATCCAAAAATGCAGTACCCCGATGAAATGTGCGCATGCTGTAAGCCAACACCGAACCCGCAGGCATAGTAGTTTTAATCTCGTTTTCGTATAACCCAGGACGATCCTTTTTTTTGTATAAAGCCGGCCAAAGAATTTCATCTTTATAATGCTGCCAAGAGCAAACCGCAGTAGGGGCTTCATGAGAAGCCACATCGGTGTAATAAATAAGAAAAGCCGTTTGCCAGTAAGCAGGGTCTCGTGGGGGGTAGGCAAGAGTGTGATTGACGTAGTCCAGGTGCATATCTTGATCGGCGTCTGCGTAATGGCCCTTACATTTATAAGTGAGGTCCGATTGCTCGCAAAAAATGTCACCGCCGCCGGCCATTAGCGAGGCAAAACGTCGCAGCTCTGGATGCAGTGTGATTGCATTAAGTTGCGAACCTTTAAATGGGAATCTAACATTTCTTCTTGACCGTGCAGCCTCGTCCCATTTAGGTGGTTTCGGCCCGAATGGATTGGCAGCATAGTCAAGCCATCCAGGGATGAATTCCTCCACCTCTTTGCGCGCTCCGGCTAATTCTTCCGGAGACAAAAAGTTTTCCAAAATCACAAACCCGTGATCTCTATAGTGTTGAATTTGCTCTTCACTGATCATTTTCAATCCCCCCTAAAAACTCATATTACACTGAGTTCAAATACGACTTACAACACCGTTTTACCAAATAATCGATTAACGAGCATGTCCCAGTGAAGCATCAAGGCTACATCAAACACAGAGCCTGTAATATATTCGCAAGCATCAAAATAAGCACCGCCACAGTTGTCGCTATGCGAATAATTTGTGCTAACAGGAAAGGCATAGAAATTTTTCAGCCACTCTCTTACTCAAGAGTTAAAGCTGATATCAGCTACATGAATCACAAGACCCTAGGAGAATACAGGCCCGAATTCGCGTGCGGCTTGCTTGCATGCAGAAATGCGAATTTGTCAGGCACAAGGGGCGCTAGCAACAGCAGAACTATGATTCTGAAAAAAAGCTACTTGGCCGACGTAAAAGAAAAAATTACGCGGTAGTAAGAGTGTAACGAACCCTATTCCCCCATAACGAGCGTAAGAGCAAAAAGACACAGGCAAAAAAATTCAAGCAAAAAAATGCCTGCTAAAGCAGGCATTTAAAGGAACGCGATAGCAAGGCAGCAGCCTATATCGGCAGTGTTCCGTTTAGTATTTTAAGGACCTGTACTACTAGTTGCCGTAGTAGAAGTTGTGCTTGTAGTACTTGTAGTGCTTGTAGTACTTGTAGTTGCTGTGGTGTCAGCCGGATTAGAAGAATCGTTTGCATTATCCACGGCTACTGCAATCAAGGCTACGCCTACAACACCAATAGCAACTGCTGTACCGACGCCTACCCCACCGGCTGCTCCTGCTCCTCCAGATCCAGTATTCGCAGGTGCTCCAAATGCCGGTTGACCGATAATGGCCGCAACCAGAATTAAGCAGCCAAAAATCCCTCTCAGAGAATGTTTCACCTTTGAAAAAACGACACTTACCGCCAATACTCGTCGACTCAATGTATTCATTGCAATCTCTCAATTAGTAATAAAAAATTAATTTCTGAATTAGTCATTCCGAAATTCACCCCACAAATTACATCTCGTTGTCGGACTTTGGTTTTGGTTTTGGTTTTGATTTTGGTTTCGATTTTGGTTTCAACTCGAACCTTCAATTTCAAGTTATTTGGTTATTCAACCACCCAAATTCACTGCCTCTTACCTACCTAGCCCTACAACAGTTCCACGCAACCTCTGTAAGTTCGCCGGCGATTCTCTTCCTAACTGAAACTTTTGGTGAAATTTTCCGTTGATCGGGAGAAAACAATGGATAAACGGCGTACTGGTATGTTTGTACAAACGAGGCCAGCGGCTTCAAAACGACGCGGTGCTGTGCATGTCGCTCAACGAAAGAGCGTTTTTGCGCTTTTCCTCCATTATTCTCCATATTTTTTGCTTTTTTCATCACTTTTTTCTTATCGCACCTACTATGCCGATACATTTTTGGGCATACTCGGCGCAATTGCGCGCGCGAAGCACACTTTTGGTGCGCACGTAACAATTCTGCTAAAAAATATAGAGCGACGACACAGTCGCACATGGAGAAAACAATTGTCTATTGTGGAAAATTATAAAGGGAGGGGACTGGCCTTAGCTGCCATTCTTAACTTCGCTTTGATCAGTCTATTTGCGTCAATCAGCACTTCGGCATATGCCTTAGAACAAGCTGATCCAGACGTAATCGAAGAAGTGGTTACTATCGGCACTCGCAGTAAGCCGCGTTCTGTGACCCAATCACTTGCACCTGTAGATGTTATCTCAGGTGATGACTTCGTTAATCAAGGCGGTATCGATACCAGCAACTTGCTGCGTAATGTTGTGCCTTCGTTCAACGTAAATGATCAACCTATCAGCGACGCGGCTACGCTTGTTCGTCCAGCTAACCTTCGTGGTTTAGCACCAGACCACACGCTACTTTTAGTTAATGGCCAAAGACGACACCGTGCAGCGGTAATTACATGGTTAGGTAACGGATTGTCTGATGGATCCCAAGGCCCAGACGTGTCAGCTATACCAGCACTCGCACTAAGAAGTATTGAAGTACTTCGTGATGGTGCAGCCGCTCAATATGGTTCAGACGCTATTGCTGGCGTTATCAACTTCAACTTGAAGAACGACAGCTCTGGCGGTTCTTTTGAAGCTAAGTATGGTAGCTACCAGGAAGGCGACGGCGATCAATACATCCTCGCGGTCAACAAAGGTTTCGCTATTGGCGACAACGGTTTCCTCAACGTTACTGCTGAATGGGCTGATACTGAAGCGACGGATCGCGCGGTACAACGTGGCGACGCCGCCAGCCTAATCGCTGCCGGATACCAAAATGTAGGCAACCCTGCACAAGTATGGGGTTCTCCAGAAGTGGCCGATGACTACAAGTTGTGGGCAAACTTTGGCGCCAACTTGAACGACAAAATCGAATTTTTCGGTACAGCTAACCACAACAGCAAAGACGTACTTGGCGGCTTCTACTACCGTAATCCTACCAACCGTGGTGGCGTATATGGCGACGGCGACAGCCTCCTTATTGGCGACTTAACCCCAGGTCCTGTAGGTCAAACAAATGCTGGCTCTCCTGCGTTGTCTGCTGGCGATGGCGTTAGCTGCCCAACAGTTGCTATAACCAACCTAGTACCTGACGCAGCGTCAATGGCCCTTGTGGCAGCAGATGCAAATTGCTTTAGCTTCCAAGAATTGATCTCTGGTGGTTTCACACCCAACTTTGGTGGCGAAGTTTCAGATTCCTCTCTTTTAGTCGGTTTACGCGGCGAAGCAGACAACGGTCTAGAGTGGAGCGTAAGCTCTTACTGGGGCATAAACAGAGCAGCGTTCGTTATTAACAATACGGTCAATGCAAGTTTGGGTCCTATTACACCTCGCAACTTCAACCCAGGCTTCTACGAGCAGGGCGACCATAACTTGAATGCAGATTTCTCCTATCCTGTATCTGATGCTATGCAAGTCAGCTTTGGTGCTGAAGTGCGTACAGAAGAATTCACAATTGGCGCAGGTCAAAGAGAATCTTACATCGATGGCGGACTGGGTACGCAGGGCTTCAGCACCTCAACAAACGGCTTCCCAGGATTTTCTCCTTCCATCGCTGGTAGCTTTGAGCGTGAAAACTACGCGGCCTATGTAGATGTTGAATATTATGCAAGCGAACAACTACTCATTGGCGCAGCGCTACGTTTCGAAGACTTTGATGACTTCGGCACAACATTCAACTACAAGTTGGGTGCCAACTACGCAATGAACGATGACATGGGCTTTCGTGCAACAGTGAGCACTGGATTCAAGGCACCTACCCCTGGTCAGTCAAATGCTTCTAATATCTCTACTCAGATCATTGGCGGTGTTTTAACTAACCAAGGTGTTATTCCACCAACCAGCCCAGCAGCAATATTGCGCGGCAGCTCTGCACTTGACCCAGAAGAGTCTTTCAACTTCACAGTTGGTACTTATATGTCTGTTGGCGAGTTTGACATCACATTAGATTACTTCGACATCAATGTAGAAGATCGTTTAAGTCTTTCTAGCGACTTCGTACTTTCAACGGCAGATCTCGCAACCTTGGCAGGCCAAGGAATCGACGCTTCTGATATTTCAGAGTTCCGTTTTTTCACCAACCAGTTTGAAACAGATACATCAGGTATCGACTTGGTAGTGTCTACAGAAACTGAATGGTTGAATGGCGTCACTACATGGAATCTGGCTTTCAACTGGACTGACACAGAAGTCGCCAGCAGAAATGCTACATTATTCGATGATGCTCGCGTTCTTTTGGTTGAAGACGGCACTCCCGGTACACGCTGGAACCTAACCGCCAATCACAATATCGATCAGTGGAGATTCCTAGCTCGCTTGAACTACTATGGCGAGTACTATGACAACGAAGCTGGCGGCGAATTTGACGACGCCATCCTCATTGACCTAGAAGCTGCTTACAGCATCAACGAAGACATGACTATCACCCTTGGTGGTCGTAATGTCGGCAATGAGCAAGGTTGTTCAACAGCTAAGTGTGGTACCACGCCCCCAGGCGCGTTGGGCTTACCTTACAGCCAGTTCACACCGTATGGTTTTAACGGTGGGTTCTACTACGGACGCTTTACTTACAACTTTAAGTAAACTGCTCTAGCGTTTTGTCGGGCTCTGGTTTCAGGGCCTGACATTTCTTCAGATCTATTATGCTCTTCAGCTACCCCAACGCAGGCCGGGTAACGTCAATCCACTCCCGTCACTTTTAAACCTTCACACTGCATCTATTAAGCAAAGTTGTAACCCTTACAGTCATCAAATCTGCCCTATTTTCTGCCCCAGTTCCTCACAGTCCTCGTGCCCCAAGTAAGCTAAATGTATCAACGCTTCATCCACCATCACCTTTTACTCCGCTTTGTAAACCGTTAGTCCGTCGGAACTGGGTATTTGCAGAGAAAAGTTTAATTTTGTCCGTGGGCCGCTACATAGCATTTATATGAACTGCTTTATGAGCTGCGCCGCCATCAACAAAAACTTAACTTGGCGCTATTGGGCGCATGGAGACAAACTTCAATGTCAAAAATATTCAACGCAAACCTATGCAGAAAAGGACTTGTGAGCATTTTTCTCACAGCCGTGTCTATCCTTGGGTTATCAACACAACCAGCATTTGCTTTAGAACAAGCAGATCCTGAAATCATCGAAGAGGTGGTCACCATTGGCACAAGAGGTAAGCCTAGGTCGGTCGCACAATCACTCGCACCGGTTGACGTTATTTCTGGCGACGACTTTATTAATCAAGGCGGCATAGATACCAGCGACCTGCTGCGTAACATCGTGCCTTCTTTCAACGTAAATGATCAGCCCATCAGTGACGCGGCTACATTAGTACGACCCGCAAATCTAAGAGGCCTCGCGCCAGACCATACACTTGTACTGGTCAACGGACAGCGCCGCCACAGAGCCGGTGTAATCAGCTGGTTAGGTAATGGCGTATCTACTGGCTCACAGGGCCCGGATATTTCTGCCATACCTTCGCTAGCACTACGAACCGTTGAAGTACTCCGCGATGGCGCTGCTGCTCAGTACGGTTCAGACGCAATCGCAGGCGTGTTGAACTTTAATCTTAAAAACGACAGCGAAGGCGGTTCTTTTGAAGCCAAATACGGCGGTTATCAAGAAGGTGATGGCGACCAGTACAGTTTTGCAGTTAATAAGGGTTTAGCCTGTCTCTTATACACATCTCCGAGCCCACGAGACGGACTCCTATCTCG
>CAJXUL010000019.1 GCA_913060615.1 uncultured Gammaproteobacteria bacterium
CGAGATAGGAGTCCGTCTCGTGGGCTCGGAGATGTGTATAAGAGACAGGCGTAGGTGTAAAGCAACTATTTACCGACGCCAACGAAAAAGTCTCTTTGGAAGATTGGGACGCAAATGCGGAAATCACCTTTGATTGCCCACATGGCATGGAGATATTGGTCATTACAGGAGCATTTAGTGAATGTGATGAAGAATTTTCGACCCAATCATGGCTACGCTTGCCTGCCGGGAGTGAAACCAAAATTATTGCGGGCGAAGAAGGCACAGTTGTGTGGATCAAAGAGTACTTGGCACCGCTGATGGCTAAAGCACCGCATAGTTAACGCACCGTACAATTCAGGCTCTAACTACCTGCGTCATTGATTAGTAAGCCCGGATCTTACATTCCCAGCGCTTTACTGGAAAAGAGCGCGCTCTATCCGAGGCTGAGGCCAGGGCTGACCAGCCGCTGAAAAATCAGCGACTACAACTACGTAGAAAATTGAATGTTGGCAAAGCGTGCGTAGAGCGGGTTACTTGCAATCAACTCGTCATGACTGCCACTGGCGATCAGCGCGCCCTCTTGCAAAACCAAAATTCTATCAGCCTGCCTCACCGTAGATAACCGGTGAGCGATGACCAAAATAGTCATATCGCCCTTGAGGGCTTCAACGGACTGCCGAATATATTGCTCACTCTCCGCATCAAGAGCGCTCGTCGCCTCGTCGAGCAATAAGAAAGAAGGTTTTAAGAGCAAAGCCCTGGCAATGGCTAAACGCTGGCGTTGACCACCAGAAAGACCAATACCGCCCTCTCCTACGGTTGTTTCTAAGCCCTTGGGCAACGCAGCAATAAAGTCTCCTGCATTAGCAGCCTTTAGCGCAGTCGCAATTTCCTCATCCGAGGCATTTTCTTTTGCATAAGTCAGATTTTCTCTCAGCGAGCCAGCAAATAGCACAGGATCTTGCGGAACAAAGCCAAAAGTACCGCGCAGCTCGTGCAACTTGAGCCAGCGAATATCATTATCGCCCAACGCGATAACGCCTGAATCTGGATCGTAAAATCTCTGCAAAAGATCAAACAACGTACTCTTACCCGCCCCAGACGGACCCACCAATGCAACCATCTCGCCGGGAGATATAGTAAAACTCACATCTTGCAAAACAACCTGTTCTGGACGACTAGGGTAAGTAAAATTAACGCCATCTAGGCTTAACCCGTGTAACTGCTCCGAGTTCGACTGCGCGGACCCAGGGCCATCTACAATAGCCCAAGGTGATTCCAAAATTTCAATCAAGCGCTCGGTTGCCCCGGCAGCGCGCTGCAAATCACTCCAAACTTCAGATATTGCACCCACCGAACCTGCGACAATAAACGCATAAAATATGAAAGCCGCAAGGTCTCCAGGAGAAGTATTACCGGCTAGAACGTCTTGGCCACCAACCCAAAGCAACATGGCAATTGCGCCAAAAACCAACAACATGACCACTGCAATGAGCACTGAGCGCAACCACACGCGCTGCAGCGAAACCCGCAATGCTTCCTCAACTCTAGCAGCAAAGCTGCGAGCATCAGCGCCTTGATGATTAAAAGCCTGTACCACCTTAATATGGCGAAAACTTTCTCCGGCATGACTGCCAACATCCGCCAACCGATCTTGGCTCGAACGAGACAAAATGCGCACCCGACGACCAAAAAAGATCACCGGAAGTACAACAAACGGCACGCTACCCAATACGATCAACGACAGTTTCGCATTAGTCAAAAACAACAACACCATGCCACCAAAAAACATCAATATATTGCGCAGCGCTATCGATACAGAAGAGCCAATAACCGTTTGCAGCAGAGTCGTATCCGTAGTAATTCTGGACTGAATTTCGCTGGGTGCGTTGTTTTCAAAGTAGCCTGGGTGCATATGAATCAAATGATCAAATACCGCCAGCCTAATATCTGCGCTAACCCGCTCGCCCACCCAAGAGACGAAATAGAAACGGACAAAAGTGCCTAGGGTTAAAATGCTGATAAAAGTCACAAACAGCATCAGCGACTGGGTCAACATTGCAATTTCGCCGCTGGCAAAACCGCTGTCTATAACCATGCGGATGCCTTGGCCCAGCGACAAAGTCGCGCTGGCGGTAACAATTAAGGCTACGCTAGCGATAATCACCTGCCATTTGTAGGGCTTTAAAAAGGCAAATGCGGGGCCTAGACGGCGCAAATTTTTCGAGCTTTCACGTTCTTCTTCATTCATCGCGGCATTATGTCCATGCGGCCTCCAAGTTGCACTCATAAGCGAGAATATTTCTGCACTAACTTGTAGACCTAGTTATAAAACTATTTATGGGCCTGTTTGTTGAACTATTTATGGAACTATTTGTGGAACTAGCAAAAGCCACTGCCAAAAACCGCCTACTAGAAAGTTTGCCACACGATCTAAAGACAAAATCATTACAAGCCGCAAGATTCTCAGCACACACTCAGGCCAGACCCTTGCGCTTGCCAAAGCGAGCAAGGCACACTAAAAGCAAGATAACCAAACTAAACGAGTAATTATGCCAGCAGACATAACATGGACAGATGCCAAGGACAGTAAGCACAAAGTTACCCGTGAGTTCCGTATCCAACGCAAAAATATGCGCGATATAACAGGCGCATTATGGCTACCTCAGGCAGCTGTTGTCGGCAAAACGCTCATCTGTTGCGGCCATGGCGCATCTGGCAATCGTTATCAGGCACCCATAAGCCACCTCGCAGAACGCTTCGTTGATGCAGGACTGCCGGTGCTTTCTTTAGACGGCCCAGTCCACGGCTTACGCAAAGTCGGCGACGGTGGGCGGGGGGCATTTTTTCCGGAGTATCAACGCGAGACCAGTTTGCTTGACATGACTAATGAGTGGGCCTGTGCCGTTGAATTGATAAAGGCAGAAACGGGTATAGGCAACCTTGCTTATTTCGGCCTTTCCATGGGTTCTCTATTCGGGGTTCCATTTATCGCAAGCAGGGCGGATGTCACAGTAGCCGCTCTTGGACTAATGGGCGTGCAACCAGACTTTCCCCATGGCGAGGCCTTGCTCGAAGACGCCGCACGTATTCAATGCCCAATACTATTTTTGATGCAGTTAGAGGATGAATTATTCAACCGCCAAGGCTGTCTTGATGTATTTGACGCCTTCGCCTCAAAAGACAAAAGGTTGCACGCCAATCCCGGCCTGCACCCCGAAGTGCCCGCGGAGGAAATCGACTTTACATTTAACTTTATGCTCGCTCATATCAACGGTACCCAAGCAAAAAAAATAGTGAATATAATCTCAGATTGAGCGTGTCCAAGTAGCGCGGGTCTAATCCAGCAAGTTGAGCGAGCATTTGGCGCTGAGGCATGCCCGCGCTACGTATCAGGGCGTGCAAATTTCGTTTGCGCGCATACATACAGCACTCTATCAACTTCGTTGCGCTATTTTGCTTGAAAATATCGAGATCAAACCGCCTAGCATCAAATAACCTAGCATCACCTCAACCGTTACCCAAATCTCACCTACCAGACTACCTTTTGGCGTGATATCCCCAAAACCCAATGTGGTAAACGTCACAAAACTGAAATAGTAGGGTGTGAATGCCGTTGACTCAATCGCTTCGATTTGACCACCTAAATTAGGCAGCCAGCCCCAGGAAAAATAATTTGCGTAGGCAACGCCAAACAATAAGGCGATGACAAACGACAACAAGATCCAAAGGCTCATTGAACGTCCACACCGTGACGTGTAGTACCAAAAATTGAATAGCATTGGATGCTTGTCTTGATACTCACCCAAAAAGTCCTGGTCTTGCACATAGCGCTTAAAAACAGGGCTGCCATAGCTGTTTTCAATCCGAGCTCGTCTAAATTTTGCATAATCTGATTTACTCCAAGACTCATCATAGAGCACACCTGACAGGTCACAATGTTCAAAATTCGCACTTCCAATATGAGCATTGGAAACATTTGCTTGACGAAGATCAGCTTCACTAAAGTTGGCCCCATCCAACGTAGCTCTACAAAAATTCGCCTTGAAAAGGGATGCTCTGGAAAAATTGGTTTCATCGAGAATTGCTTCGGTGAAGTTTGCACGATCTAGTCTAGCTCGCGTCAAATTACTTCGACTGAGATTCGCCTGAAAAAAATTGGCTTCCAAAAGGCTGGCTAATCGCGACGTACCGTCGCTCTCTTTTGGACCAATAAGAATATTCGACTCTCTGAGATCTGCTCCACTTAGATCAGCCTTGTTAAGCTTCACTCCATCGAGATCTGCCCTGACTAGATCCGCGTTTTTAAGGTTAGCCCCATCAAGATTTGCGCGTTTTAGATTTGCAAAACTCAAATCTACATTTTGTAGATTTGCTTTTCTCAAATCGACCCAGTTCAGGTCGGCATGCTGCAACTGTGCATTCCTTAAATCAGCACGAGCGCCTTTACTCTCGTCCTTCAGCCACTTAGCATGCTCGTCAATTACTTCCTTCAATTTCTCACTAGAAACCTCGTGTCGATCTACCATTACAACTCCCCTCTAAAACGATTGTTAAATTGGACAGACTATTAAAGGTAATAAGACAGCGTGCAGAGATACAAGCCTAACCATATATTCGCCTTCAAAGAAGCATCAAGAATTTTAAAAATTCTGTTCAAAGATACCAACCCCAACCAGAAACGTCCTTGGCTTTATTTATAACTTAACTAATATTTCTCGGAGCGTATTGAACTGACTGAGAATATAGGTTGGCCCGCACACAAAACCTTGCGAACTTTCCACCCGCTAAAAACTTATCACAACCCCAATGAGTAATTCACGCAATAGAATAAATAGGGGAGCTAAACGCCTAGAGAAAAACTCAAAAATTTTTAGTAAGTACCTACCAAAAAAATCACATGCGCTTGCTTGCGCCCTTAAACCTACCAGCGTGCCCAACGATCACCTTACCCTGCTGAACAACTTAAACTATTTCTCGGCAATCGAAGCGCTAACCAGAGGATTGAAAACTGGCACCATTTCGCCGAGCAAATTCTAAACGCAGCATTCTTTCAGCACTGCTAAAAATCACGTGGACAGCAACCAATAATGGACTTACCTGATCGTTGAAATATGTGATTTATTGATTGTGGTAACGCCCTTTTTGAGCAATTTTCCTAAACCCTTTGGAACCGCTAGACGGAAGACTAAGTTGCTCAACTAATTAGGCGTCTATTTCAAACATAAAAGTCAAAATATTCACCAAAATCCTAAGACCCAAACGCGGATTTTGGATTGTTTCAAAAACTTCAACAGACCGCGGTTTAGTAACAGAAGTTAATGATTGGTTAGCCTCGAAGCCTGGCATTGACGTTCAAAACATTACTCAATCGGAAAACCGCAACTTCAGGAATTTACCATCAACAATTGCTATTTGCGCTCGGCAGCAATAGCCAAAATATATTTATCTACTGTTGGACGGAGCAAAGATTTTCAATTTTTAATTGTGGTCAGGGGGCCTATCTCGTTAAGGTGCTGGCCACCAGACTTATACAAAGCCGGCGCAAGGTCTACACGAGGTCTATACGAGGCCTTTGCAAGGCAAACGAAATGCCGATAGAACGAAAATCGCCCTAATCAATTGTTACTAGGGGTGCGACGAGGACCAATATGACTGACATGACAGAACTTGAATATTTAGAAACCGAAACCGGCGAAAATCCCGTCGGCTGTGTGATATGGATGCACGGCCTCGGCGCTGACGCCAGTGACTTTGAACCCATCGTACCTATGCTGCCACTAAATCAGCCCCTGCGCTTTGTCTTCCCAAACGCGCCAATACGCCCAATCACTATGAATGGCGGTGCGCAGATGCGCGGTTGGTACGACATAGACCCGAGCTCTTCTGTGGTCGGTGGCGATGACATTAATGAGTCAGCAGCAGCCATTAAGGTGTTAGTAGAAAATGAACTAGCCAACGGTTTTAAGTCCAACCAAATCGTTTTGGCGGGATTTTCTCAGGGTGGCGTTATTGCCCTAGAACTTGGCTTATCGATAGATCACAAAATGGCGGGCATTATGGCGTTATCTACCTACGTGCACGATCACCAGCGTCTTACTGACCGAGTCGGGTTTGCCAATATTGACACACCCATATTTATGGCCCACGGCATCAATGACCCCATGATCCCAATTACTCGAGCCATTACTTCACGACAAACACTACTGGATTTGGCCTACCCTGTTGAATGGCAAGAATACGCTATGGGTCACCAGGTTTGCCCTCAAGAAATTACGCATATAGGCCAATGGCTAAATCAAATTTATCAAAACTAGTCCCCCTACTGCCCAGCCCTGATGCTTGGATAGATACGGTATTGCAAGACTTCGAGACCTTTCTCCAAGATCACGCGTCTGCGGAAAAAAAAGCATCTGGCATGGCGCTGAGCATGGCATCCCATTACCCAGATAAGCTGGATTTGGTCAGTGCCATGGTCGATTTAGCGGTAGAAGAACTGAATCATTACCGCGAGGTGATGCGCATACTATTGGGCCGAAAAATTGCCCCACGCGCAGATCGCAAAGACGCCTACGTCACCCAACTGAATAAGCAAGTACGCAAAGATGCCGAGTATTTTTTACTCGACAGACTGCTGGTCGCAGCAGTAGTTGAGCGCAGAGGTGCTGAACGTTTTGGCCTAATCGCTGAGCATATTACTGATCCCGCAATGAAAAAGTTCTATGCGGCCATTACTGCCAGCGAAGAACGCCACTGGCAGCTTTTTGTAGAGCTGGCATGGGCTCACTGTGCAGTTGATGAAATTGAACAGCGCTTTAACCAGCTGGCTGACTACGAAAATGAGCTGGTCAGCAGCTTGCCTGTAGCAGCAACCCTGCACTGATTATGGCGAGTGGGTAGCAATATGAAGGACCCAATAGAACAATATTTAGACCGTTACGCAGAACCCGAAGCAGCTGACACAAAACACATACAAGCGTCAATATTTGCACAGCAAAACATCTACGCCCAATGCTTGGTTGTACCCGCTTTTGATGAAGCCGAAGATTTTCTAACCCACCTACTGAGCAACATTGCTGACTGCAAAAATCTACTCGTCATCATTGTGGTCAATGGGCCAAAGGACGAGGGGCAAGCAGGCTATGACCCTGCACCCACCCAACGCAGCCAGAAGCTTCTGCAAGCACTACAAAACCAACACCTAAGCAAAAAACGCGCCACCACTTGCGACCTACTAGTCATTGACCGAGTCAGCCAGGGCTTGGAAATACCGCACAAACAAGGCGTAGGACTGGCACGTAAAATTGCCAGCGATGTAGCTCTGGCACTACACCACCAAGGTAGGGTCACTTCGCCATGGATTTATCAAACCGATGCCGATGCATGCCTTCCCCAAGACTACTTCACAGCACCTATGCCACAACGCGGATGCGTTATATTTCCCCACAGACATGTAAGCACAGACAGTGAAGTAAATGCGGCTGTGCGACTCTATGATTTGCACATGAGCTACTTCGTCGCCGCACTGAAAAAACATGGCAGCGCTTATGCCCACCCAAGCCTTGGCAGCACTTTGAGCATCCACGCCCTCGACTACGCCAGTGTCAGAGGCTACCCAAAGCGCAGCGCTGGAGAGGATTTTCATATCCTCAACAAATTAAGCAAGATCACGCCATTGACTCTTTTACCCGGCCCGAGCATTGATGTGCAAGCCAGAACCTCGGCCAGAGTGCCTTTTGGCACCGGCCCAGCATTAAGCCGAATCATTGAAAATTTGCGCCAGCAGCCAGACGGTAGCGGTTATTTAAGCTACAACTATGCGAGCTTCAAACTATTGGCCAAAGGCTTGGCAGAACTAGAGGCTGCCTGTCAAAGTAAGCAAGCAAACAAGGTCGAATTCTCTGTAGATGTGCGCGAAATCCTCGGCGAGATAGGTCTAGAAAGAGTTTTACCCCAGCTTACAGATACCAATACGCCGCCAAGCCAGCGTCAAAGAGTAGCTAATGAATGGTTCGACGCGCTAAAAACTCTGCGCTTTATTCACCTTGCTCGGCGCTTTCACCCAGACCAATCACTGCTAGAAACACTCCAGGGTGAGGCACAAGAATTACAGCTACTGGACTAGCTGGCGGACCGTCACACCAACCCTGCGAGTACGACTATTGCAGCTGTTATCTTTGGCTACCATCAAAAATCATTGATGGCGTTCAAATCAACGGCATAATTAGCAGTTAACAGTGGCCAACAATCCCCGTAGAATGCCTGCGCCCTAGGGCGTAACAGCTTTTTGAGCTAAAAACAGTACGAGCTTTAAACACTCACACACTTTCTATTTTCTATCAGGTAAAAATCACCCGATGGCCACAGTTTTTATTGACGGACAAGTAGGTACAACAGGTATCGAAATCAGCGAGCGACTCAGCAGTCGTTCAGATATTAAGCTGATTAGTTTGGCTAATGATGAGCGCAAAAGCCCATCGGCACGCACACGCCTGCTGCAACAAGCCGACGTTGCCATTTTGTGCCTACCCGATGATGCCGCCGTCGAATCTGTTGCGTTAGCAAATGGTGAAACCAGAATACTCGATGCCAGCACTGCGCACCGCACTAACCCTGAGTGGGTTTATGGACTGGCAGAACTCAGCCCAACAGCGCGAGCAGAAATTGCCAATGCGCAATTTGTCTCCAACCCCGGCTGCTACCCCCAAGGTTTTATATTACTCACAAGACCCCTTATTCAAGCTGGCTTGCTGTCTACCAGCACGCCATTACGCTGCCATGCTTTATCCGGATACTCCGGTGGCGGTCGACAAATGATTGAAAAGTTTCACGACCTCACTCCAGTGCAGGCAGATATCTTGGGCGTGCAAAGTTATGCCCACGGACAACAGCATAAGCATTTACCTGAGATGCTCACCTACAGTGGAACCGCGATAGCGCCCATATTTACCCCTAGCGTTGCCAACTACTACAAAGGCATGTTGGTAGAAGTGCCGTTATTTGCAAGCGAACTGAATAATGCGTCGCCAGAGCAAGTGCACGGCATTCTGCAACAGCGCTATGCGGACGAGCCATTCATCAACGTTGCGGCACTCGGGGCTGAAGAACTCATGGACGGTGGTTTCCTCAACCCTACAGGCTGTAATGACAGCAACCGCATGGATCTTATTGTCATGGGCGATGCGCAACGCATAATCCTCTGCGCACGCTACGACAATCTCGGCAAAGGCGCTGCTGGCGCTGCCGTGCAAAACTTAAATATTATGCTTGGTATAAAGGAGTCGTTAGGACTATGAGCACACCGTTGGCGCAGCGCTCGCAGGCAGAGCTAGAAAAATTACAACAAGAATTGAGCGCAACTTACCAAGGCCTAAGTGCAGCCCAGGGTGGCAATCAGCTAAAGTTAGACTTAAGTCGGGGCAAGCCCGGCGCGGAGCAACTAGATTTAAGTAACGGTTTAGAAGCAGCCCTCGGCGGCGACTTCTTCAGCGCAGACGGCACAGATGCACGTAACTACGGCGGCATACGCGGTGTCAGCGAAGCGCGCGAGTTGGGCGCAGAGCTTATGAGCGTTCCAGCCAATGAAATTATTGCCGGCGGCAACTCTAGCTTAACCATGATGCACTTAGTGCTTAGAACAGCTATGGATCTCGGCCTTTGGGGCGATGGGCGTCGTTGGAGCAATTGCCCAACAGCGAAAATTTTAACCCCGGTACCTGGCTATGACCGACATTTTGCGTTAGCGGAACATTTCGGTTTAGAAATGGTCAACGTACCCATGGACGACAACGGCCCAGACATGCAAGTAGCCTTAGACTTGGTGGCAAACGATGACACCATCAAAGGCATTTGGTGTGTACCCAAATACGCCAACCCCACCGGCTGCACTTATAGCGATGCAGTGGTAGACGCAATTGCTGCCCTACCCAAAAACGCCAAAGCAGATGATTTTGTCGTGATGTGGGACAACGCTTATGCCGTCCACGATCTAGATGAACACGGCGAGCAGTTAAAATCTATTCGAGACGCAGCAATAGCACAAGATACCCAAGAACATATTGTGCAGTTTGCATCCACGTCCAAAATCACCCATGCAGGATCAGGCGTTGCCTTTATTGCAGGGGCAGACAACGCGCTGGCCAACTTAGAAAAGCACATGGCGGTTTTTACCATTGGACCAGACAAAGTGAATCAATTGCGCCATGCGCGATTTTTAGAGGGTCGGTTAAAAGAACATATGGCTGCACACGCTGCAATCATCCGACCAAAATTCGACCTAGTGTTGAAAAGTTTTGAACAAGAATTGGGAAACTTAGACATAGCCACTTGGACTAAACCCAAGGGTGGCTACTTTGTTTCCTTAGACCTTCAGCCCGGCCTAGCCAAAGAAGTGGTAGCAATGGCAAAAGCAGTTGGTCTTACCCTGACGCCCGCAGGTGCGACATTTCCTGGCGACCACGACCCCGAAGACCGAAATATGCGAATAGCGCCTACCTTTGGGTCCTTAGATGAAATTAACGCAGCAATGGAAATCCTGACGCTGTGTATAAAGTTGGCTAGCGTACGCAAGCTAGTTGGCGACCAAACTTAATTAGGTATTACATGTTAGAAGAAAATGGCGAAACTCAAGATTTAGACAAGGCCAAAAATGAAGCTGCAGCGGTAGATAACGCTGAAGACTCCACATCAGAAGCTCCTGCCGCATTGGCAGATCAAGTGAGCGAGACTGCAGACGAGTCCGCTGACACAGAGGCAACCGATCCAGCGCAAGCTGATTCGACACAAGCCAACGAAACCAGCAACGAGGTTGTTGCAGAGACAATTACAGAGACAATTGAAGAAAACGCTGCAGCGAATGCAGAGGAGAGTTCAGTAGAGAGCGCAGAAGCGATCATTGAAGATGTAGTTGAAGAGACGGCTGAAGAAGCTGCCATTGATGCAGGTATAGAAACTGAAGAAACTGAGGCAGCAGCGCAAGCTGGCGAGCCAGAACCTGAAGAAGCTACAGAAACGCCAGAAGTATATGAAACTGTACGCTTTCAAGAGTTGGCTCTACCAGATCCACTGGTTGCAGCGGTAGACGAGTTGGGCTTCGAATTTTGCACGCCCATCCAAGGTAGATCACTACCTTACAGTCTTGCCGACTACGACGTTACCGGACAGGCGCAAACGGGTACTGGCAAAACAGCTGCTTTCCTAATTACCCTGTTCACCCGCTTCTGGGAAAATCCGCTACAAACTGAACAAGCCTCTGGCACGCCTCGCGCACTGGTGTTAGCACCAACACGCGAACTGGCCATGCAAATTGAAGGCGACGCCCAAAGCCTCAGTAAGCACATGGGTATGCGCACAGTTTGCGTAGTAGGCGGCATGGACTACGGTAAGCAGCGCGAAGAACTTGAAGAAGGCCCTGTAGATGTATTAGTTGCTACCCCAGGCAGGCTCATAGATTTTGTTGAGCGAAGAGAAATCAATCTGCGTGAAGTAGAAGTACTGGTTATTGACGAAGCAGACCGCATGTTGGACATGGGCTTCATTCCGGATGTTCGCCGCATTGTTTTGCAAACACCGCACAAACGTAAGCGCCAAACATTATTCTTCTCCGCAACGTTTAACGATGCTGTTATGCGCTTAGCACAATCTTGGACCATCGACGCAGAGCACATTATTGTCGAACCTGAGAGCGTAGCTACAGATACCGTAGAGCAAAAGTTTTGGTTGGTAGGCGCAAGAGAAAGACAAAAGGTTCTGTTTCAGTTCCTATCCCACGCGCAACCTGAGCGGGCAATTATTTTTGCCAACAGACGCGACCAAACGCACCGCATAGTTGAGTTTCTGCGGAAAAAAGATATCCATTGTGAAGCGCTGGCCGGCGACGTGCCTCAACGCAAGCGCATGGCAACCTTAGCCCGCTTCAAAGAAGGCAAGCTACGCTATTTAATCGCAACTGATGTTGCTGGTCGCGGCATTCATGTGGACGGCGTATCTCACGTTGTAAACTACGAATTACCGGACGATTCGGAAGATTACGTACACCGCATTGGTCGTACAGGCCGTGCTGGAGCGTCAGGCGTGTCTATTAGTTTCGTTTCTGAAGATGACGCCTTTAACCTCCCTGCGCTGGAGCAATATCTGGGCACTCAGATCAAATGCATTCAGCCTGACTTGCTACCTGACAGTTAAGGCAAGCGACCTAAGCGGCGGGTTGGAGACGACTTATGACTGAACAAAACTCAGACAGTACTGCAACCCAAAGCAAGTCTACCGTCACCCAAGTGGCGGTAGTTCAACATAATGCTGGGATCGATGTGGAAGCTAACTTAATCAAGTTAGAGCTACTCTCCACCCAAGCCGCCAGCGAGGGCGCCCAACTCATCACCTGGCCTGAAGCATTCGCTTACTTAGGCCGCCACGACGGCAAGAAAGAGATCTTGGAATCTCTCAGTGAAGGCGGACCAATCCTTGCGCGCTGCCAAGCATTAGCGCGCAGCCTCAACTGCCAGCTTTTGTTAGGTGGATTCCACGAAGCGGTAGAGGGCGATCCTGATCGCTGCTACAACACCAGTGTGTACTTGGACGAAACCGGCAAAATTTGCGCCAGCTACAGAAAAATACACCTATTCGACGTAAGCATTCCTAACGGCCCACAACTTATGGAGTCTAGGCAAACAGCACCCGGCGAAAAAGCCGTGTGCGTAGACACTCCAATGGGCAGTCTGGGCCTAACCATTTGTTACGACGTGCGCTTCCCAGCGTTATATCAACGCCTAGCCACTATGGGCGCCGTTGCAATGACTGTACCCTCGGCGTTCACCGCCACCACTGGCGCAGCACACTGGCACACATTGCTCCGCGCACGGGCTATTGAAACCCAGAGCTATGTTATAGCGCCTGCGCAACACGGTGCCCACAGCGCCAACCGCGCGTCCTATGGACACTCGTTAATAGTCGACCCATGGGGCAAAGTCATAGCCGAATTACCCGAGGGCGATGGCTACGTGATCGCCAGCGTAGACAGCGAAGAAGTACACAGAATCAGGCGCGAAGTACCCAGCCTTGCCAATCAAAGACCCATAGGCTAGTCCATGAGCAATCAACTAGAGCAGCAAAATTCACGCGGTAGCAGCCAAGTTATTTTCTTACTTGCAGCGTTGATCATTGTGGCCGCAGGGATTAAATCGGCCCAAGAAATAATGGTGCCATTTTTATTGGCAACATTTATAGCAACCATCGCCGCAACACCCATGTTTTGGATTCGCGCCAAAGGTGTACCCGCAGGCGTTGCATTAGCGTTAGTCGTCGTCGGTATATTTACTGCGCTGCTACTTATCGGCGCAGTAGCCACACAATCCACTTCAGCATTTATTGCCAAGCTGCCCTTCTATCAAGAAAGACTTGTTAGCATTCAAGTAGAAGTGGTGCAGGCGCTAGAAGGCTTTGGCATCCCCATCGATTTATCCAATGTACTGGAGGGATTCTCGCTAAGTTCGGCGCTTAGTTTTGCAGGCTCCACACTGGCAAGCCTAGGTAATTTATTAAGCAATGGCTTTTTAATCATTCTCACGGTCATCTTTATTCTCGCCGAGGCCACCAGCTTTTACCCAAAGCTAAATTCAGTACTGAGCAATCCAGAGCGGGACTTAGTGTATTTCACACGGTTCGCCAACAACATGAACCGTTATGTCGCCATCAAAACCTCTATGAGTTTGCTGACCGGCGCACTGGTCACAATAGCTCTGTGGCTATTGGACATCGACTTTCCAGTACTTTGGGGACTGCTCGCCTTTCTGCTTAATTTTATCCCAACTATAGGCTCAATTTTTGCTGCCATACCACCGTTATTGCTGGCCCTCATACAACATAGTCCGAGCGCCGCTGGCGCGGTGGCACTGGTTTTTTTCTTCATCAATATGATCGTAGGCAACGTCTTAGAGCCTCGCTACATGGGTAAGGGTTTGGACCTTTCCACCCTAGTGGTATTTCTATCTTTAATTTTTTGGGGCTGGATACTTGGCACTGTAGGCATGTTTCTTTCCGTGCCTCTAACTATGACTGGCAAGATCGCCATGGAAGCCAACCCAAGAACATTGTGGTTAGCAAGACTGCTCGGACAAGGTGGAGACAGCGAGCAGTCTCCAGCCGCCACAATTGATCAAGGCACAATTGATCAAGGCACGCCACCTAGCAATACCCAAATCCAAACCCAGAGTCAGCCTCAAAACCAGAGTCCGCCTCAGCAAGAGTCCAATAACTAATGAGTCAATTTGAACGGCCAAATATTGCGGCAATGCAAGGGTATAGCTCCGGCGAGCAACCCTTAGAAAAAGAAACGCTTAAACTCAACACCAACGAAAACCCTTTTCCTGCCAGCGCAAAAGTACAGGCGGCATTAATGGATTTCGCAACGGCAGATCTTAGAGTTTACCCACAACCCACCGCAGACAAATTACGTGACGCCATTGCCGCGCATCATGGCCTGACACGAGATCACATTATGCTCACCCATGCCGGTGATGAAGCACTGCGACTGGCCATTACTACCTTTGTAGAACCTGGCGGCACTCTGGGCACCACCGACCCAAGTTATTCCTTATACCCCGTGCTGAGTAAAATTCAGGATGCCACAATGCGCACGCTAGCATTGCAAGATAACTGGTCTATTCCTGATGGATTCGCACAAGTTATGACACAACATAACGCCCAGCTAACTTGTTTGGTGAACCCCCATGCGCCTAGCGGACACCTTACACCGCTAGCGACCATTGAGGCCATTGCACAAAACATCAGCGGCGTATTGTTAGTCGACGAAGCCTATATCGACTTTGTCGACCCGAGCATTGCCTATTCCACCAAAGATCTGATTAACGCTCAAGACAACGTGCTAGTGCTACGCACCTTCAGCAAAGGCTACAGCTTGGCTGGATTACGCCTTGGTTACTTACTCGGCGACCCAGAGCTGATTAAACCCATGCTGGAAAAAACCCGCGACAGTTACAATATAGACGCCATCAGCCAAGCCTTGGGTTTAGCAGCAATAGAAGATCAAGCCTATGCTCAGGAGACTTGGCGACAGGTGCGCGAGCAAAGACAGGTGCTAAATGATGCACTCAGTGCAATTGGCTTGAGCTGCCCTGCAAGTGAAGCCAATTTTTTACTCGCCACAATGCCAGAGGAAATTGACGCAGAGGGTTTGTACGAAGCACTAAAAGCCAAGGGCATTTTGGTGCGCTATTTCCCAACACCAAGACTCAAAGACAAACTCCGCATTACAGTAGGCACTGCGGAACAAAACGAAAAGCTGATCAACACCATACGCCAGCTGATCACCCGCTAAGCCAATTCGGCTAACTGCCAAGACAAAATGAAAAGGTTCCAATGAGCAAACACCTACTCAATGACGAAAAAATTGCAGCGCTGCCCATCACCAGGGTACAGCACCAATTTAACGACAATGCTATTCGCTCAACAAAAACCCTCAGTTCCGCAACCGGCATGCAACGGTTAGGCATACACCTCGTCACCATCAGCCAAGGTAACGACTCCACTACCCACCACTATCATGATGCCGACGAAGAATTTATTTACATTGTTTCAGGCAAAGGCATCGCACGTATTGGTGAAGAATCATTCGAGGTGGGTGCTGGAGATTTTATGGGTTTTCCTGCACCGTCAGATGCCCACAGTTTGCACAACCCAAACGCCGAAGATTTGGTTTACCTCATGGGCGGCGAAGGCTGGCCTGTAGACGTTGTTCATTACCCAGAAATAAAACGCAGCATGACCCGCTCACATGGCAAGCGCGCCTACTCCGACTGGGAAGACATTACTGAGGTTAAAGGCCGCTAGCCAAGACCTCGCCATTTGGCGAAAGCGGTAAGGTCGAGTACCCTTTACCCACCCCTCATCAGAGCGTCACTGGCATTGAAGGGGAAAAACTACTGATCGCTACTGGCCACTTTTGATCAGAGCATCAGTAGACACAATAATTTACACAATAATTAAGAGGAGGGGATATGACTCAGCTACCCGCAGTGAGCCTTGCCGCCGTACCCGGCCGCAGATTACAAACCATCGAAATCGCCAAAGAAATTGAAAAGAAAGGTTTCCCCGGCATCTTCGGACCTAGCCTAGGTGACAGCCTTTCTCTTTGTAACGCCATCGCACTGGCGACAACAGATGTCATGATCGGCACAAGTATTACGCCTATATATACACGCAACGTTACCGACTTTGCGCAAACAGCCGGCTTTCTACACGAAGTGTCCAATGGCCGCTTTCGTTTTGGTGTAGGCGTCAGCCACGCGCCTGCATTAAACAGAATGGGTATTACCGCAGGTAAGCCACTGGGTGATATGCGCAAGTTTGTTGAAGACATGCACGCTGTGCCAAGAGTTGGTGACATGCCCCCTATCGTTTTGGCAGCCCTGCGCGACAAGATGATTCAACTAGCACAAGAAATTGGCGGCGGCATGGTATTTGCCAACGGCGCGCGCTCTTACATGAGCCATTCATTGGGCAACCTATCTGCCCAAACACGCAGCAATGATGACTTCTTTATTGGCAACATGATTCCTACCTGCGTCAGTGACGACAAAGCAGCGGCAGCAGCCGTTTGCCGTAAAACCCTAACCAGTTATGCGTTTTTACCCAACTATAGAAACTACTGGAAAGCCGCAGGTTTTGAAGAAGAAATGAATGGCGTTGAAGCAGCCATTGCAGAGAAAGACTATGACCGAGTACCCGAATGTCTATCTGATCGCTGGCTTGCAGACACCACACTCTTTGGCAGCAAAGCAGAAGTGCGCGAAGGGGTAGAAGCTTGGTTCGACGCTGGCATTAAAACACCAATAATTGTGCCGTCATCTGCCTCAGGCGGTCAGCTCAAGGCCTTGGACGAGTTCTTTGACCTCTGGGACTAATGCCAACTTAGACCAACTACGTCAGATCCGACTCGTCAGGCACGGCCAAGCCGCGCCGAGTCGGTTTGGACAAACAGATTTTTCAAGGCCCCTAGATCAGCGCGGCCTTGATGATTTGTACAACACCACCCAACAGCTACTCGCACGTAGCGATAACACCGCAGATTGGTTGTGGGCGAGTTCGGCGGCTAGAACACAGACCACTGCCCAAGCCATCTCGTCGATATGCAATTGCCCCATACAGCTAGAGGAAGATCTCTATTTAGCAGGCCCAGAATCCATACTCAGTGTGCTGCAAAGTACTCCTGAAGATTTTCATGACGTCATACTGGTAGGACACAATCCCGGCATTAGTATGTTGGCTGGACTGCTCAACAGCCCAGCGCAAACGATTGAGCTAGACACTCTAGGTATAGTGGCGCTTACGTTCAAAGGCCAGTGGCAGGATTTGAACTTTGGTCAATGCCAATTCCAAGCGACCTACAACTATAAAACACTTATGCAACCGACAAACAATAACTAGGCGAACCGGTTAGTTAGGGCAGCTAGCAAGCGCTTTAGCAAAAGAATAGCAAACCCGCTGAGTTAGGTCGTTTGCTCAAGCGACAGGCTTAAAAATCTTCGCCACATAAAAACCATCCCAAGGCCCATCTGGCAACACACGCAAAGTCAGCGCCAAGTTCTCATTCAGTGTCTTACCCAACCAATGGGTGAGTCCCGGCATTGAGTTAGGTGGACAATCCTCAATTGGCGCTAGCTGGGCGTCGGTTTTTTTCAACAATGATGCCACTACCAACTCGTTTTCATCCGGCGCAAAACTGCAGGTGCAATAAAGCAAAGTACCACCGGGTTTTAGCGCAGCATAAGCGGAGCGAATAAGGCTCTTTTGTTTACGCTGAGTTTCTTTAACCTTGCGCGGACTCCAATGCTGATAGGTGCTGCTATCCAACCAATTCATGCGCGACTCTGAAGAACACGGCGCGTCTAACAAAACTCGATCAAACCGCTCGGGCACAGCCCGACCAACACTGCGGCCATCACGTTGATAAAATTCTACATTGGTCACACCACAACGCTGCAAGTTAGCCTGCATACGAAAGAACCTGCCACGTATCGGCTCAACCGCGGCAAGCCGGCCAGTGTTATGCATACGCGCAGCAATGGCCAAGGTTTTACCACCCGGAGCGGCGGCTAAGTCGAGTATCTCTTCGTCTGGTTGGGGGGCGAGTATTGAAACCGCAAAATAGCTGGCCGGATTTTGGATATAAATCTGCCCGTTTTCAGCGCTGGCGTGCTGCGAAATACCCGCATCCCTGTCCACTGAATACAAATCAGAAAGCATAGGCACCGGCTGTCCTAAAGAGCCATCCAAGTGTTCTTTTAGTGACTCAACAAGTTGGCCTTTGTCCGCCTCAGAATCTATCTGCAGGTCATTCAACCAATAACTCGAAACTGTCTTTTGTCCCAACTCGACAATAATTCTAGCAGCTTCATTAAAGCCAAAGACCGCCTCAAGACGCTGACAAAAATCTTCGGCAAACTGAAAGTCGTCCGGCAATTGCGCAACCAACTCTGGGTTAGCAGGGAGCACTACAAATTTATTTGCTTTCGCCACGACGTAAAATCTCTCAATTGACTTTGCTTATAACTATTTAAATGAATAAACAGCCAAAAATGGATAGCACCGGCACTTTCTGCAACGGTAGTATTAGCCAAAGTATAGGGTGTTCTAACACCGCTTCGTATCATTATTCACAGGAGCCGCTTTCTTGAAACTCGCAAAACCCGCTTTAGACGTTGGCCTTTATACCAACCAACTGGACCCAAGCCTGGCATTTTGGCAAGACCAAGTTGGCCTTACCTACAGCGAAATGTTGCCCTTGGGCGGCGGCGCACGTCAGCACCGTCATGCCATAGGCGACAGTGTGCTAAAGGTTAATCACAGCCGCCACCAACTAGAGACTGGCGACAGCGGGTTAAGCAAACTGAGCATCTACAGCCCATCGGTTGAAGAACCGGCCCAGCTTCTAGATCCAGACGGCAACGACATAGACCTCTGCCCTTTAACCGCCCAAAGTCCAAATTTATCACTCACGCTAGCGGTAACTGACTTGGCCCGCAGCCAAGAGTTCTATGCCCAAACCTTGGGGCTACCCCAAGACGATGAAGGCGGCTTTCGCGCTGGCGCGTCGCAGATACTACTCACCCAAGGTGGCGGGTTAGGCGAGGTGCCACAAAAAGCCCTGGGCCTACGCTACATGACCTTTCAAATTTTTGACGTGGTGGCAGAACACGCCTTTGTGATAAGCAACGGCGGTAGCGAAGGCATGGCACCAGTCCGCCTTGGCGAAGTTGCATTTATCAGTTTTGTGCGCGATCCAGATGGTAACTGGATAGAGCTCAGCCAAAGAAAATCTATTACTGGATCTCTCGCTTAAGCCTTAAAAACAACCACCAGGCGCTTAAACGTAGACACCGGCCGGTGTCTACTAGACTCAGGCCGACCTAATGGGTATACCTGTACAAATACATTTCGAAATATTCGGTTAATACCTAAAACACACTATATTGGAGACACCCATGAGTTTTTTATCATTCATTGTTCTAGTGGTCATTGCTTATCTATTGTGGCGCATCAGCGACCAACTACCCGACGTTTTGTATAGGTTAGGCGAAATACAGAAAGACATTGCAGCGCTAAATAGACGCGGCGCTGAGGCCTCAACAGAAACAACTGAGGCAACCAAAAAACCAGCGCCGAAGAAAAAGCCACAAACAGACAGCGAAGCATAAGTCTTAATAAGTACTCACAAAGACCAATATGCCCACTACTGAAAAGCCAACAGTTGCTGCCTCTCAGCGCAAAAAACCATTAGATTGGCGTGTCCGCTTTGGCCTTACGCTCACCGCTGCGTGGATATTTCTCGGTAGCTCCTACATCACCACGCAGATAGGTTGGGGTGCATTTTCACGACTGCCCGCAGAGGAACTAGGCAGTTTTTTGGAGGGCGCCTTTGCACCGCTGGCTTTTCTTTGGTTGGTTATCGGCTATTTTTTGCAGCAAAAAGAGTTGGAACAAAATACCGAGGCCTTGCATGCCCAGGCATTGCAAATTGGCCGCACCGCTGAGCAAGCTATAATTCAGTCAGAAAAACTCGCTGCCAGCGAACTGCATGCAAGACAGGAAGCTTTCTTACAAATAGCACAATTAGTACGCGCCCAACTTGGCGCCATTGCCGGCCTACTTTATACGTCAAGCCAAGGTGACTCCGGAGACGGCACCATAAGCCCGGTGGAAATGACCCAGCTCTTCTCCGAACAGAGCAATGGCGACCTAGACTTATTCACGCGACGACTCATACAAGCCATTATTCTCGAAGAGGTCGAGGATGAGCGCTTCGCGCTGTTTTATGGCACTGCAATTCGCGCAAGGCACAGCAACCACTTCCTCTTCGCCTTTGAACGGTTAATGAAAAACGTAAAAGAAGTCGACCCCCAAGGCATGCTGGAAGATGCACTCACCAGCAGCGCCAATGGGTTACTCTACGTACGCATGAAAGGCTACCAAACCAATGCGCCAGAAGAATGGTCAGACCATCACAAAACCGGAATTCAGATCAATATTTAGGACATTAACTATGCACATCTCGATTAAGACCCTACTGATCCTCCTATCCACAAGCGCCTTAAGCATCGGTAACCTTTGGGCCGCAGACAGATTTGCAGGCGTTGAAGTTAAAGCCCAATTAGTCAGCGGAAGTGTACATATGCTCACCGGCTCTGGCGGTAACATCGGCGTATCCATTGGCCCAGACGGCACGCTCATTATTGACGACCAATTTGCACCACTGGCAGAAAAAATACAAAACGCATTAACCAGATTGGGCGGCGACCGACCCAGACTGATATTAAATACCCACTTTCATGGCGACCATACCGGCAGCAATCCAAGCTTTGGCAGCAGTGGCACCATCATTGCCCATGACAACGTACGCGTACGGTTAGCAAACCAAGACAATTTCGCGCCAAGTGGCTTACCCGTAGTGACCTTCGCCCAGCAGCTGACTGTACATTTCAATGGCGACGAACTGGCCCTCATTCACCTGCCCAATGGTCATACCGACGGCGACAGCGTGGTATGGTTCAAGCAAGCCAATGTAATTCACATGGGCGACCACTTCTTTAACGGCGCATTCCCATACATAGACATAGGCAGCGGCGGCAGCGTGAGCGGTGTAATTCGCAACCTTGAGCAAGTGATACAAATGGTACCTGCGGACATCAAAATCATTCCCGGACACGGCCCAATGGCCAACATTGTAGACCTAAGTACAAGCCTAGCTACCATTAAGGCAACGCAAAAAATCATTCAGCAAGGCGTCAGCGCCGGCTTATCAGACAGCAAAATAGAAGCCCAACTCAGCGGCTACGCAAATTGGGGTAAAGGCTTTATCAATACATCACGCTGGATCAGCATTATCAAAAGCGATCTAGAAAATAGATAAGAAAGCCAAACAAGAAAGACCGATAATACAGACCGATAAGACAGACCGATAAGACAGACTGATAAGAAAAAAATATGCAAGATCCGTTAGCGCAATTCCACGCAGACCGCCAATTAGCGCGAGATGCTGGCGACCCAATGGCACACGTATGTGTTCTGGCAACAGTAGATAAACAAGGTCGCCCGCAAGCGCGCACATTAGTGCTAAGGAATGTCGATCACAACGGTTCGCAGCGACTGGCGCTGTTTATAAACGCCAATAGCCCCAAGTGGGCGGAGCTTACCAATAACGCCAGCGCATGCGTTCAGGTGTATTGGCCAAGCGTAGAGTTGCAGTATCGGATGCAGGTACAAGTTGAGACCTTAGACCCCCAAGTGGTGGCCGCAAGCTGGCAGTTCAGACCAGACGCGCCAAAGAAGATGGATTGGCTATACCAGCAACAAGCCCAAAGCACAGTGGTTGCTGACAGAACGCAGTTACTCAGCCAGTTAGACCAGCTAGCAACCCCAGAGCCGCTTGTGGCACCAGAGGCTGCAAAAGGTCTACTTATTAAGGTAACGGAAATAGAGCGGCTAGACTTGACCCAAAGCAACGGCGTACATGACCGTACGCTGTTCACACTGCGCCAGGGAGGCCAAGGAGAGTGGGACAAACAAACGTTAGTGCCTTAGTGCCTTAGCTCAAATCAAATCAAAGCCAAGCCAAGCCAAGCCAAGCCAAGCCAAGAGCAGTAACAATACTGGCGCTCACGTCAATATGAAATCCGAGCTAGAACTATATCTAAAACTTCAGAACATCTAGCTCGGCAGTAACAATACCTCTAAGGTTGCTAAAACACGTAGTTTTGGCCACATCAATAAAACCCGAAATAAACGGGGCATCGGCCTGGTCCGCACGCACCGCACCATAAAGCGTGGGCCAAACACCCTCCTCACCCAGCGAGCGAACCTCAACATAGTCATTTTCCAAATATTCGTGCAACGCCCAATTAGGCAAACACGCCACACCACGACCACTGGCCACCAACTGAATAATCATAGTAGTTAACTCAGCGTGCCGAACACGCTGAGGCACAACGCCGGCCAAATCCAAAAAACTGGTAAACAAATCCAACCGATCACGATCAACCGGATAAGAAATAACCACCTCATCAGCAAGGTCAGCAGGCTCCACCCAAGGCTTCTGGCCAAGCGGGTGGCCTTTGGCCACAGCCAACTGAGCCTCGTAACTAAACAAAGGGAAATAGTGAATACCCGGCTCGTTCACCGGGTCTGCGGTAATGACCAAATCTAAATCACCCCGCGCCAGCGCAGGCAGCGGCGCAAAATGAAAACCACTGGCAATATCCAGTTCAACATCAGACCAACCATCACGATAAGAATCTATGGCAGGCAACAACCACTCAAAGCAACTATGACACTCAATAGCCATAAAAATACGCCCAGACTCACCGCCAGCCAAACGCTGCAGATCAAGCTCGGCACTGTGCACACGCGGCAACACTTCATCTGCAAGTTTGAGCAGGCGATTACCCGCACTGGCAAAGCGCACAGGCCGAGTCTTACGCACAAACAGCGCACAACCAATCCGAGTTTCTAACTCCTTAATTTGATGGGACAAAGCCGACGGCGTTAAATACACCCGCTCCGCGGCCTCCACCAAACTACCGGTATCACGCAAAGCCACCAGCGTACGCAAATGGCGCATTTCAACTTGAGACATGAATGTCGCTCACTATCAATGTTTCGAACACGCATTATATTCATGCTGAAAGACTAAGTCACGGCTTCATACAACCTGCAAGCCACAAAAGCGACACAGCAACACAGCATAGCTAGGGCGTAACAATCAAAACGTGACCTTTCAGTAAACCCACTCGTCACAAACATAACCCACACAACCTGCTTACCAACCAGCTAACAAACTAACGGCTAGGTGGTAGCAAAATCGAGACAGACTGTCACATATCTGTTTAGTTAGTTTTGTAAGATCTAACCGTGGCTTTTTTATACAACGTAATTCGGTCATTGGCAGCACATGCACTATTCATCCCCTATAAAGAAGATGCGACGACATAAAAAATGGAGCAACTAGACCAACTGAAAGCAATACTTCACTCCAAGCGGGCGAATATCTATTACCTAGAAAAATGTCGGGTAATGCAAAAAGATGGCCGAGTCCTCTACCTCACCGAAGCAAAATCTGAAAATCAATATTGGAATATTCCAATAGCCAACACCACTTGCTTATTGTTAGGCACCGGCACATCTGTCACCCAAGCGGCCATGCGCATGTTGGCATCAGCGGGCGTATTAGTTGGCTTCTGCGGAGGCGGCGCAACTCCGCTACTGATGGCCACCGAAATAGAATAGATGACACCCCAAAGCGAATACCGTCCAACAGAATATATGCAGGCTTGGATGCAGTTTTGGTTCGATGCAGAAAAACGCTTAACAGTAGCCCAACAATTCCAACATACCCGCATGAACTTCATACAAACCATTTGGAACAAAGACCGCGAACTTAAAGCCCACGGCATATCGGCAGAAGAACCCAGTATTCGAAAAGCGATAGAGCGTTGCCGAGACAGAACAGACCATGCCGTGAATGTAGGAAATCTCTTACAAGCAGAAGCAGAACTCACCAAAAAATTCTATCGATATATAGCAACCACAGTGGGTTATGGCGATTTCACCCGACAACGAGACGGCCAAGATCTAGCCAACAGCTTCCTTAACCACGGCAACTACCTAGCCTATGGATTAGCCGCCACAACATTATGGGTGCTGGGCATCCCCCACGGCTTCGCAGTCATGCACGGTAAAACACGAAGAGGCGCATTGGTATTTGATGTGGCTGATATTATTAAAGACGCCCTAGTACTGCCCTGGGCGTTTATCTGCGCCAAAGAAAACGCCACCGAGCAAGAGTTTCGCCAACAGTGCTTACAAGCCTTCACAGACCACGATGCCTTAGGCGTGATGTTTGAAGAAGTAAAAAGAGCAGCGTTAACGAATGGTTTTGAGCCCAATAAAGCAGAGGTTAGCGGCCTATGATGGTCACATTTGTATCCCAATGCGAAAAGAAAGCCCTTAACCGTACACGTCGTGTGTTGGATGCTTTCGCTAACCGTATTGGCGATAACACTTGGCAAACTGTTATTACGTTAGAAGGTTTGGGAGCGGTGAAAAACTTACTGCGTAAATCTGCCAGTAAAAACACTGCGGTTAGTTGTCATTGGATACGCAGCAGATCTAGAAGCGACCTTGTTTGGGTTGTTGGCAACTCACGCAAATTCAACAACCAAGGCATTGTGCCGGTTAACACAACAAAAAGAGATGTGTTGAAATCCGACTGGCAGAATAATTGGTCTCAAGCATTCAGTATTCAGGTGGCCGCTACCCTTGCTGCCCTGCTCCATGATCTGGGCAAAGCGACTGTTGGCTTTCAACGTAAACTGCAAAAAAATGCGCCCCGCGGCCTCCCTGACACCTACCGCCACGAATGGATTTCTCTTCACTTGTTCAATTGTCTCATTCGGGGCTGCACAACAGATGAAGAGTGATTACATCGATTGACACAATTACCCACGTTTTTGAGCGAAGAACTAAATTGGCTTGAAGCCTTTGGGAACCAGACTGAAAGCAGCGGCCTTGAAGGCGCGCCACCTTTGGCTCAACTGTTGGGTTGGCTAATTGTTACCCATCACCGCTTACCCTTTTACAACGAACAGTATTTTCTGCCAACTGAAAGAAGGGCACTCCGTCAGCGGTCATTTTTGTATAACTACGAAGTTCCACAGTTTCTTGCCGAATCAAAACCAACAGAATACTGGATAAAAAATCCGAAAGACTGGGACGCCAGAGGCGACCACACTGACTACTGGACCCTTAAAGCCCCACTGCAAGATAACAAGAAGTGGCAGACCGCTATTGCGCGATGGTCAAAAAAGGCACTCGGTCATAGCCCCCTACTCACCTCCGCCACAGAGCTGCGCGGCAACACACTCTTCCTTCATCTCACCCGACTTTGTCTCATGGTGGGTGATCACAACTTTTCCAGTTTGACTCTAGATCAGAGCAATAAAGTTATAAGCCCTGATCGCTCCCAAGCGGGTAGCCTCCTTGCAAACACCGACCAGACAACCAAAGAGCCCAAACAAGCATTAGACCAGCACCTGCTCGGCGTAGGTCTTTTTACCTCGCATTTCGCTCGAATCCTTCCACAGCTAGCGCAAAAACTGCCTTATTTGGAGGCTGAAAGCGCCAAAGAACTTCAAGCCAGGACCAACATCAAAAGGTTCCAATGGCAGAATAAAGCTTTTGACCTAGCCAAAAGCTGTCTCTTATACACATCTCCGAGCCCACGAGACGGACTC
>CAJXUL010000020.1 GCA_913060615.1 uncultured Gammaproteobacteria bacterium
GTTTAGAGTTATGCGCAATCAACCGAGGCTAGAGTTGGCTCATCGAATTGACCGAGACACATCGGGGTGTTTGTTAATTTGTAAAAAGCGCAGCGTACTTAAGGTTGCTCAAGAAGCCTTCCGCGAAAGAGTTGTGAAGAAAAAATATCATCTTATTGTAGATGGCATCTGGCCTCGTGATTGCAGAAGTATACATCACCGCCTGAAGAGATTTGAGGCGGCCTCTGGTGAGCGCCGTGTTAGGGTCGATGGTACGGGGCAAGTTGCTCGGACAGATTTTGAAGTGGTCGGCACTGGCCCTAGAGCTACTTTACTGTCTGCAAGTTTGCACACGGGTAGAACCCACCAAATTAGAGTGCACGCACAATCTCAGCGGCACGCAATTCTCGGAGATTCTAAATATGGCGATGCCAATGCATTGGAAGCGTCTCGACTATGCTTGCATTCATCTAGGCTTATGGTGCCCTTTGGCTCTAATCGGTTAGACGTGTCGGCGCCCTTAGAAGAAGAAATGGCGTCGATATGGCGTTCTTTAGAGTCAAAGCAAGTGAGCGCCTAGGCGCCCTCGCTTTGCAAAAAGTTCAATTTAGGTGGCGCCGTTAGGGCGGTCAGGAGAGCCGCGGAGTATGTTAATGCCAAACTCCTGCAATCGAGAAACTAAACGGATTAACGGTAATCCAATCAGGGCGCTTGGGTCTTCAGCTCGAATAGATTCGAATAAAGCGACACCCAAACCTTCAGCCTTAAATGACCCAGCGCAATCCAGCGGCAGATCTCGGAGCACATAGTCGTTGATTTGAGCAGTTGTCAGTGCGCGAAATTGCAGGTGGGTTGTTTCGACATCTAGCGTGTATTTGTCTCCACCGTCACTTTCTTGCGGGTAGGCGTGTTGATAAACGACTAAGCCAGTATAAAAGACTGCGGTTTTGCCGCTGCAATAAGTAAGAGATTCAATAGCAGCCTCTATGCTGCCCGGTTTTTCTAATGTTCGGTCGCCACAAGCGCCGGTCTGATCTGAGCCGATGACGACTTTGCCAGGGTTGTTTTGTGCTATGACTTTAGCTTTTGCCAAGGCTAATCTCGCTGCAAGGGTACGAGGCGATTCCATCGGCTCGGCTGTCTCGTCGATATCAGGCGATTGTTGGCTGAAATCCACCCCCAGTTCTAAGCCTAACGTGCCCAGCGCCTGAGCGCGGTATTTGGATGATGATCCGAGTATTATTTCTTTCGACATGGCGCTCGTGCCTGGGCTAGGTGATAACAGTTGCAGCGGGCGTCGTGACGCGCCCAGTTACCATCTTATACTCCAACCTTTGGATTGATTGAGCCATTTTTTCCAAACTTTGCCAAAATCCCGCGCTAACAGGGCAAATACATCAACTTTGACCACAACTTGGCTTTACAGGACTACGTCAGATACCTATGATTGCGCCCGCTATGAACTCGCGTACAGATGGAGCATTAACTTACCAATCGCTGGGCCAACGCAAGGCCTTGGTAGAACGTGTTGTCCGCTCAGAAGAGATGTCGCGGCTCGGGCAAGAATGTAGCGAATTGGGTGATCTGCAGGTCAAGCTTAACTTTGATCGGGATGCTAGATATAGAGTGGTAGTAGAGGGTGTTATTGAGGCATCCGCAAAAATAGCTTGTCATCTGTGCAGAGAGTTGGTGCCTTTTAATTTGCGCACCACATTTAATGCCACCATTGCCTCGACTGAAGAGCAAGCCGAGTATTGGAGTTCAAGCGCGGAAAATGATGACTTGAATATAGTAGTTATAGAGGGTCCACGGTTGGATATTGTCGAGTTGGTGGAAGACGAACTTCTACTCGATTTGCCAGGGCAAGTTTGTTCAGACCTAGCTTGTGTAAACAGGCCGTCAATGGTCTACGATGAAGGCGCAAGCAGTGACCTTGAAGAACAACCAAGGCAGAAAGATGCGCAAGAAGACGCTAGCCACAAAGCACTAAAAGATAAAGCACTAAAAGATAAAGTGCTAAAAGAAAAAGCATCAGACAAGACAGAAGAATTAGTAGATCGCCAGTTGCCATTTGTTGGACTTAAGGCTGCTCTGCAAGAACTCGGTTCCCTCCAAGCCCAAAAGGGTGAAGACGAGGCTTAGAATTTAGTTGATAATTAAAGCTACAGACAGAAGCTGACGGCAAAACGCCTGAGTAAATAGCAGCAGTGCGTAGCACACGGTTTACCATTAGAATCTGCGTAGTAGATTCTTGATACGAGAAAAGGAACAGTAAAATGGCAGTTCAGAAAAGCAAAGTGACTCGTTCACGCCGCGGACAACGTCGCTCGCATGATTCATTGTCAGGGCCTACACTGTCTGTAGAGTCCACTTCAGGCGAGACCCATCGCCGCCACCATGTGAGTGCAGACGGGTACTACCGTGGTCGTCAAGTGATGCCTGACAAAGGCTAGTTAGATGTTTGGGGTAACGCGTCTGTGCTTACCCCTATTTTGGCTCATGGATTCATCCTTCCGCCTAACGCCTCCTCAATGCTAATAAGACTGCGGCATCGCGCTGCACTTCGTTGTGTTCAATATTTTTTAATATTGCCTCGCGGCTTATCGCCCAATTTTTTTGTCTTACGCACTACTTTTGACCGCTCACTTGCGCGTAAATTCCCTGCTCTGTATTGGTCGTTGCTGTGCTATACGACTGTTTTCGCAGGCAACTCCTTCATGGTGGCGTAATGGGACTAATTGCGGTCGATTTGATGGGCGGTAGTATTGGGGTGGAAAGCAACCTTACTGCATGCGCTGAATTTGCCGGCGCTGAACGCCTCGTCTTAGTTGGTCTGCAAAGCGCAATTCAAGGCACTGTTAATGCTCAAATACTGGAAGCAAAAGGTGCGCAGTTCCACTACGTTAACGATTTTCTCACTGGCTCAGAATCGCTTAGTGAAGTGCTTAAAAATAGACCAAATTCTTCTATGGCCGTTTGCACCAAATTATTAGCCAATAACGAAGTTCAAGCGGTAGTGAGTTCCGGCGATACTAAGGCTTTGCTTGGATTGGCGCGCTTCCACGTGGGTACCTTGCCGGGTCTGCAGAGGCCAGCCATAACAAAATCATTTCAGGGCAATACGGGCCAATTTTACATGTTGGACCTTGGTGCCAACGTTAATTGTGGTGAGAATGTGTTGGGCCAGTTTGCTAAACTTGGTACTGCCCTAGCTTATTTGGAAGGGGACTTTTCGAGTATAAAATCGGTTCGGGTTGCTTTGTTGAATATTGGCACAGAGAGTGGCAAAGGTACCGAGTTACTAAATAGCGTGGCTTCTACTCTGAGTGCGGACACGCGTTTGGATTTTGTCGGCTTTGTAGAACCTACCGAATTGTTCTCTGGCAGCGCTGACGTTATCGTCTGCGACGGTTTTACTGGAAACATTATGCTTAAGACCCTAGAGGGTGTGGCCACGCATATCAGGCAGCGACTTAGACGCTTGGCCCAGGATAATCACGAGTTGGCGGCGTTTGGTCGTGAATTAGACCCTGAGCGGTATAATGGCGCTTTGATGGCTGGCCTCAATGGCATAGTGGTTAAAAGCCATGGCAGTACCGGTACCCTAGGGTTTTTAAGCGCACTAAATCAAGCCAATGAATATCTAGACTCTGGGTTGACTAAAGTCTTGGCTGACAATTTATAGTTCTCGACGCGTAATTTGTATTTGGCTGTAGATAGATAGTTTGTTAAAGCGTCAGCATGCTCAAATGTAGAATTTGGGTTGGCGTAGATTAATATTATTTGTCCATTTGGGACGTTTATGAGTAAGGAGTTGGATGATGAAGTTGGCAGCAATTTTCCCGGGTCAGGGCGCGCAAAGTGTCGGCATGCTTGCTGATATTGCCCAGGCACATGCCTCAGTTAGAGCAAAGTTTGACGTCGCCTCTCAAGTACTGGGTTTCGACCTATGGTCCATGGTGCAAGAAGGCCCTGCTGAGGTTTTGGGGTCAACAGAAAATACTCAGCCCGCTTTGTTGGTCGCCAGCGTTGCCTTGTGGGAGCTTTGGTCAGCAGGAGGGGCGAAGGTCAACGTGATGGCAGGTCATAGCTTAGGCGAATATTCTGCATTGGTTTGCGCTGGAGCGATGAGCTTTGAAGACGGCGTTAAACTAGTGCGTACTCGTGGTGAGTTAATGCAGCGCGCAGTACCCAATGGTCTAGGCGGTATGGCTGCGATTTTGGGTTTGGATGACGATGCTATCCAAACGTGTTGTGCCGCGGTTGCTGGGGAAGTCAGCGCAGCTAATTTTAATGCACCTGGCCAAGTGGTTATCGCCGGCGCGATGAGTGCTGTAGATGAGGCTATTGAAGCCTGTAAGGCCGCTGGTGCCAAGCGCGCACTGAAACTAGATGTTAGTGGTCCCTTTCATTCGAAGCTAATGGTTGCAGCAGCAGATGATTTTTCTCAAGCCTTGAATGAGATTGAAGTGACTATGCCGCGTATCCCGGTGGTGCAAAATGTGCGTGCCAGTGTCGCCAAAGATGTAAGTGAGCTAAAAGGCAATTTGGTTGAGCAGTTATATTCGCCGGTGCAGTGGACAGCTTCGGTGCAATCTATGCTTGCTCAAGGATTGCAGCAGTGTGTTGAGTGTGGTCCGGGCAATGTTCTTGCTGGCTTAGTCAAACGCATCTCTAAGGAAACGCCGACTCTTGGGTTGTCTAAGATTGCCGGTCTTGACGCAGCGAACGAGCTTTAAGCTCAGCGCAGTATTTATATTCGGAGTTGATATGTCAGATAGAGTAACAGCCCTTGTCACCGGAGCCAGTCGTGGTATTGGCGCCAGTGTCGCAAAAGCACTAGTCGCAGCTGGCTTTTATGTCGTGGGTACCGCTACGAGTGAAACGGGTGCCGCGCAAATTTCGGCAGCGCTAGGTGAGGATGGCTTTGGTTTAGAGCTTAAGCTGCAGGAAAGTGAAAGTATTACCAGTGCTTTTGCGCAGATCAAAGAGCGCGTTGCCATGCCATTAGTGCTGGTGAATAACGCAGGCATTACTAAAGATAATCTACTAATGCGCATGTCCGATGCGGAGTGGAGTGAAGTGATTGACACCAATCTTAATGGTGCTTTTAGAGTCACTAAGCCTATTTTGCGCGGCATGTTAAAAGCGCGTTGGGGTAGGGTGATTAATATGGGCTCTGTAGTGGGTCGTATGGGTAATCCAGGTCAGGGTAACTATGTTGCAAGTAAGGCGGGCTTAGAAGGCTTTACTCGCTCTCTTGCTCTTGAGGTGGCCTCGCGTGGTGTCACAGTAAATGCAGTAGCCCCAGGTTTTATTGCCACGGATATGACCGAGTCTTTAACGGAGGAGCAGTCGTCTATGATGATGGAGCGTATTCCGTTGGGCCGCATGGGTAACGTAGAGGAAATTGCCGCAACCGTTGCATTTTTGGCTAGTGAAAATGCGGGGTATATAACAGGGCAAACGCTGCAGGTGAACGGCGGCTTATACTTTACTTAATCAGCTAAATCGGAAATGGTTCTGGATACAGAATTTTTTTTTGTTTGCAAGCTGTTTCTTTTGGAAAAATTGCGCGAAAGTTGTAAATAGATAGCTTGAATTGACTTATACGGCTCTATAGAATGCCGTTCGCTTCGCGCCTAGGAACAATTGAGGGATGACATTCGCATGAGCAGTGTTGAAGAAAGAGTTAAAAAATTGATTTGTGAACAACTTGGGGTTAAGGAAGACGAGGTCGGTACTGACGCGTCTTTCGTAGAAGACCTCGGCGCAGATTCTTTAGATACAGTTGAGCTAGTAATGGCTTTGGAAGAGGAATTCGAAACTGAAATTCCTGATGAAGAAGCAGAGAAGATCACGACTGTAAAAGAAGCTGTCGACTACATATTGGCCCATCAATAGGCCAATCTCTCGGTGCGGTGCTTGCCACCCGCTGATTGCATCTGCGTAGGTAGCTCTATATGGGTTGCCTAAGCAGGCTGCGCTTCTGTATGCATAGCATTCCCCTATGGTCGAATATCTATGGCTCGTATAGGCTCATGGTCTAGGCGAGAGGAAATTTATGGCCTGACTATCGGTAGCAGTACTGATTTTAAAACCAACGCTTTTTGTGAAAGGAACGTGTGTACAAAACGCCTTTTGGAACAACACTCGGCGGCATTCTAAGTGGTATCAGACGCGTTCTTATAGCAGCAAGTAACAGCAAGTTTGTCGACATTGGCTGGAGAAAATGATGAGTAATAGAAGAGTTGTCGTTACGGGTATGGGAATGGTCAGTCCGATCGGTCATACCGTAGAGGAATCTTGGCTGGCTGCTATTGCAGGCCAAAGTGGTGTTGGCTTAAATCAGTCATTTGATACCACTGATTTCGGTGTAAAAATTTGCGCAAGCGTCAAAGACTTCGATATTTCCCAGTACATCAACCCGAAAGAAGCCCGTCGTATGGACAGCTTTATTCAGTTAGGAATAGCGGCAGCGGCTCAAGCGATTGAAGATGCGGGTATAGAAGCTCATCCGGCCGACGCCGACCGAATTGGCGTTGCCATTGGCTCGGGTATAGGCGGAATTAATACTATTGAAGAAACCCACGCTACGTTGGTTAAGAGTGGCCCACGGCGTGTTTCACCATTTTTTGTGCCCGGCGTTGTGATCAATATGATCTCGGGCAATGTCTCTATTCAATACGGTTTTAAAGGCCCCAATATTGCTGTTGTGACCGCCTGCACTACAGGTACGCATAATATTGGTTTTGGCGCTCGTATGATCCAATACGGAGACGCTGATGTAATGGTTGTAGGGGGTGCTGAGGCCGCAACTTCGCCTATCACAGTAGCCGGTTTTAACTCTATGCGCGCGCTATCTGCGCGTAATGATGACCCCGCAGCAGCGAGCCGCCCTTGGGATCAAGACCGCGATGGTTTTGTCCTGGGTGAAGGTGCTGGCGTGTTGGTTATAGAGGAATACGAGCGAGCCAAGGCGCGTGGAGCAAAAATTTACGCTGAAGTCTTAGGCTTTGGCATGAGTGCAGATGCCTTCCACATTACAGGGCCTTCCGAAGCTGGAGAGGGTGGCGCTGCTGCGATGCAAAATGCGTTAAACGATGCTCATCTAAACCCTTCGGATCTGGGTTATTTGAATGCGCACGGCACTTCAACACCATTGGGCGACGTTGCTGAGACTAAGGGCATTAAGTCTATCTTCGGCAACGATACAAAATTATGTGTCAGCTCAACTAAATCAATGATCGGGCATTTACTTGGCGCTGCTGGTGCCGTGGAAGCGATCTTTGCTATTAAGACTCTTACAGATCAAGTGATCGCGCCAACAATAAATCTTGATAACCCCGGCGAAGGCTGTGATCTCGATTACGTGCCGAATACTGCCCGAGATGTAAAGATTACCAGCGCGGCCAGTAACTCCTTTGGGTTTGGTGGAACTAATGGCACCCTAATATTTGGCGTTGTGTAGGCGCCAGATAGGCGCAAATAAATAGATGCTAGCAACATGCGTGTAGCAGTTAGACAAATTGGCTTTTGGTTGTGTCTTATTGTTGTGACTCTGTCAATGATAGCGTATCTGTCTCTCCAAGCATGGGCGGATCGAGGCGTAGAACACTCATCTCAGACCATTGAAATTAGGTCAGGCGCATCACTTAGCTCGATAACCCAGCAACTGGTTGCACTAAATGTTGTCCACCAACCCAGATTGTTCAAACTTCTAGCCAGTTGGGATTCTTTGGACACACTGCTCAAAGCCGGTGAATATGAGCTAAGTAATCCCATTTCCCCGCGCCAATTATTAGAAAAATTCAGCGCTGGCCGAGTAATGTTGCACCCTGTGCGCCTGCGTGAGGGCATTACGGTTCTTACCATGCTGCAAGACCTGAAAAAAAATCCCTATCTCGAGCATACTTTGGGAGACTTTACTTCTTATGCGCAAGTGCATGCCGAGCTAGCGAAAAAACTAGGCTTGTCTGTTGAGAGTGCAGAGGGTTATTTTTTTCCTGACACCTACTTTGTGCGCCGCGGTCTTACAGATGTTGATTTGTTGCGGCGTGCCCACCTAGTTATGCAAAGTAAAATTGCTGAGGCATGGTCTTTGCTTGCAATACCTTCAAACTCGCAAGCGCTGAGTATTACCACAGCCGAGCAATTGTTGGTGTTAGCATCTATCATAGAAAAAGAAACAGGAGTGGACGCAGATAGAGCGCAAATCAGTCAAGTGTTCCATAAACGGCTTGAGCGGAATATGCGATTGCAAACAGACCCAACGGTGATTTACGCCATAGGTGAAAGTTTTGATGGGGATATTAGGTATAAAGATTTGCGCATAGATTCACCCTACAATACGTATCGCTATAAGGGTCTTCCGCCAACGCCAATTGCTCTGCCCTCATTTCAGTCATTAGTTGCTGCTGTGCAGCCCGCTGAAGGAGATTTTTTGTACTTTGTTGCAAGGGGCGACGGAAGTAGTCAATTTTCTGAAACATTGGCTCAGCACAATGCTGCTGTGCGCCGTTACCAATTAGGTCAATAAAGTACGTGAATACTAAGCTGGGCAAATTTATTACTCTGGAAGGATCCGAGGGCGTTGGCAAAACGACTAACGTAGACTCTGTCTGCCAAACGCTAGACGACTTATCTATTGCATATGTGCGTACCCGAGAACCTGGTGGCACGCCTATGGCCGAAACACTGCGTGAGAATATGCTGGCTGAGTGGGATGAATCGGTAAACGGGTTAACTGAGTTATTCATTGCCTTTGCTGCGCGCCTGCAACATGTAGATGGGGTCATACGCCCGGCGTTATTGTCAGGTAAATGGGTGGTGTGCGATCGTTTTACCGACGCGTCTTATGCATATCAAGGGTACGGCAGAGGGCTAGATTTAGAAAAAATAACAGTTTTGGAAGAATGGGTGCACGGCGATTTGCAGCCAGATCTTACGCTCTACCTCGATTTAGACCCTGAGGTGGCGGCATTGCGGATAGCCAATCGAGATCGTGATCGTATGGAACAGGAACAAATGTCTTTCTTTCATAAAGTTCGACAAGGTTACTTGGCTAGAGTCTCGGCAGATTCCCGCTTTCGTACGGTGGACGCCAGTCTGCCCTTAGTTGAGGTGCAGCAATTAGTTTGCCAACAAATTAGAGAATTTGTTGGCAGTCATCTGTCGGGGGTTAAATAGCTCGTGTCAGGTGATGTGCTCCCATGGCATAAGCCAGTGCTTGATAAGTTACAACAGCGTGCTGTCGACGGCACTCTCCCAGCAGCTATTGCGCTAATTTGTGGTGAAGGTTGGGGTGGCAACGAATTAATCGAGAGAGCGGCATTTTCGTTATTAAACCTAACTTCCAAGCAACCCCCTCATGAAATAGCGCACCCTGATTTTTGTTGGGTTGCACCAGATGGCGCAGTGATCAAAATTGACCAAGTGCGTAAGTTAAATGCTTTTGCGGTAAACACACCGCAGATTGCAAAGTGTAAGGTCGCGGTCATTGTTGACGCCCATTTACTCAATACCAATGCCGCAAATACCTTACTCAAGACTCTTGAAGAACCCCCTAGGAATACTCATATTTTGCTCTCAACACCACATTGGGGCAGACTTCTGCCAACCATTAGAAGTAGGTGTCAACGTTACCAAGTAGCGCAAAGTGCTGATGAGGCAACGCAATGGCTATCAGCCAATGGCAACGATATATCTGGGCAAGCTTTTGCCCAATCTGGCTATGCGCCACTCCACGCCCAGCAAGAAAAACGGTTTGATCTAGATGCTTGGTTGTCTGAACTTGAAAGCAGCCGTGATCCTAGTACTAGTATTACCAGTATTTTGGAGTCGGACTTAGTGGACGTTTTGGCGCGTTGGTATAGAGGTCTAATTTGGCAGCAAAGAGAAAAAGCTAATCGAACATTGCTCGCTTTCGCTGACGAACTTAATCAGACTCGGCTCCAGTTAGAAACGTCAAATGCAGCAAACCCCAAACTATTAATTGAGCGCTTGGTCTATCAATGGCTTCAAGTAGTTAGACTGCAACGTCAGCGCGGTGCTTAGTCGGGGCTCCACGTAAACGCAAACCTATTGCGGCTGAATTAAATTTTTCCACGTGATTTTAGCGCAGTTGGTCATAACCACTGTTGTGTTAAGGAGTACTCGGGTGTTCATTGATTCCCACTGTCATTTAAACTATCTACAAGAACCAGAAAAAGCTTTGCAGCGCGCACGCGCGGCCGGTGTGTCCACTTGTCTTTGTATCAGTGTTGAACAAAAGCGTATTAATGAAGTCCTTGCGTTAGCCGCAGCTCACGATGATGTATGGGCTAGTGTCGGCGTGCATCCGGATGCGGCAGCAGAGTCACTCGATTGGATAGAGGCGAATTTGTCACATCCACGCGTGTTGGCAGTGGGTGAAACTGGGCTCGACTATTTGCACGACATCACTGATGAGGCAAAATTAAGGCAGCAAGAGGCCTTTGATTTTCAGTTGCAGTTGGCGCACAAACACAGTTTGCCGATTATTGTTCATACGCGAAATGCACAGGATGATACTTTGGCATTGATGGTCAGATACCCGCAGGTTGAAGGGGTGTTGCATTGTTTTACCGAGTCGTGGGACATGGCAGCGCAAGCCTTGGAGATGGGCTATTACATTTCAATCTCAGGTATTGTGACGTTTAAGAATGCCGAAAACGTACGCGAGGTAGCGCGCCGAGTGCCTATTGAGCGATTGTTGATTGAGACAGACGCACCTTGGCTGGCACCAGTACCCAATCGGGGCAAAGATAACGAGCCTGCTTTTGTTGCAGATACTGCAAAATTTTTGGCCGAACTTCGTGGCACAAATTTGGAGACATTAGCCGCTCAAACCAGTGACAATTTTAACACGCTGTTTAAACCTAGCTAGCCGCACCTTGGGTTTAGGCTAAAGCGCTTTGCGGCTTATAGCTTTCTGTTAAAGAAATCCAAAATTAGGTTAAATCGGTGGATTGAAACGTGGATTTCTTGCATGGAGTGTTTTGCCCCAGGGTAGGTCATCAACTCAAAGGCTTTATTGCGTTTTTGCAACTCCGACATGAGCATCGTGCTGTGAGTAAAAAGCACGTTGTCGTCTGCCATGCCATGAATGAGTAGCAGTGGGCCAGATAATTTATCCACATGCGTTAGCACATTACCTTCCTTGTAACCTTCCACATTGTCATCGGGTAAACCCATATATCTTTCTGTGTAATGAGTATCGTAAATCGCCCAGTCACTGACGGGCGCTACGGCTACGCCGGCTTTGAAATGCTCCGGAGCTTTGCACAAACTCATAAGCGTCATAAAGCCGCCGTAGCTATGGCCGAACATACCCACGCGAGACAGGTCCGCCCAAGGCGTTGCGGCCAACACACCTAGGCCTAAAACTTGATCGTACACTTCAGGGCAGCCCATGCTTCGGTAGAGGGGGGCTTCGAAGAATCGCCCTCGGTTGGTGGAGCCTCGGTTGTCTAACTCCAAGATACCGTAACCTTGTTGGCTGAACATTTGCACAAGCAGCGAACCCCACTCCTGTCGCACCTTCTGGGCACCGGGGCCGCCATACACGTAGACTATGGTTGGATGGGTGCCGGTTATATCTGCTGGCGGTGTGAGACGGTAAAACATCGACTGCCCATCTTCAGCTTGGATTTCTCCAAAGGTAGACGTCACATGACGAGCGTGGAAGGGCTTGTAAGGGTGATCGTTATCAATTTTTTCGGAAAATAATCTTGCCGGTGCTTGCTTTGATTCTAAGCTCAGCAAGTCAATATTTAACGGATGATGTTCGTTGCTGAAGCGGTCAAGATATAGACCTTTATCAATGTTCAACACGTTCTCATGCCAACCCGGCTCTTGGGTGATCTGATGACAGTGATCACCATTTAGCGAGACGCAAAATAAATGGTTTTCGATAGGTCGCAGGTCCCAGCCGCAGACGAAGGCGTGAGTATCGTTTACCCCGAGCACTTGATTTATGTGTTGAGGCCCGGTCAACGCGGTTGTATTACCGTAGCTGTCCAAAATGAATGCTTTCCTACAACCACCTGCTTCAGTAGAAAATAGAATGCGGCCATCATTCAGTTGGCGTAAATCGTCTGTTAAATTAACCCAAGTGGCGGATTTGTCAGTAAACAATGTTAGCCATTCATGTTCAGTATAAGCAGTTTTTTTCAGCCAAAGTGTTTGCTGCAGTCGATCTTGTACTTGTATATATAAGCCAGTTTGCAATGGGTTGATGCGGGCTAGATAAACCTCACTTTCCGTGGGTTGCCAAAGTAGCGTTGTTTTTGCTCCGCTTAAGTCATAGCGATACAGGCATACGTGAGGGTTGGCTTGGCCGGTATAAGGGTAGCGTTGCTTTACATTTTCACTGCCACCTGCATCAATTTCTAATCTGTAAGAAACTGCTACGGGCGTATCATCTACTTTGCAGTAAAATAGATATTGCTCACAGGGTGACCACCAGTGCCCGTCAAATCTATGCATTTCTTCGGCTGCTAGAAAGTCGGCCAAGCCATTGCTTACAGTGTCGCTGGCATCATGAGTGACTCTAAGCTCAGCGTCGACCAACCTTGAATCTTTGTTCGGGCGCTGAGATGAGCCTAATAATGCTTCTTGAATATATAGATCACCATTTCTAACGAAACTAATCTTTGTTCCGCTCGGACTGGCCTTGTACGCGCTTTGTCGATGGGACGCATTGGACAATAATCTGGGCGCTTGCTCTGTTTTGGCCTCATTTTTTAGATCTGTCCTTGCATTAGTTTCTGCGTCAACTAAGTAGGCTTGACCATCAATGCTGACAATTGCTTGGTCATTTTGACCTAGCCAAGAATATTCGGTGATACCAAAAGTGAATTGCCTCTTGCGTTCCCGCTCGGCTCTCTCTACATCTGTTAGAGCGGTAACATCCGATGCGTCGTTGCTTTCAAACGTTGCAGCAGTGACCCACAAGCTATGTGCTTGCGGGCCAATGTCGTAACGCCAGAGGTCCATTTGCAGCGGGCTTTGCACGCTTGCTTTTAGATAGGCAACAAACTTGCCACTTGGTGCAATGCGCATCTGTGTAGGCGGTTGTATTCTTAGCCCGGGTGCCGCAAACAGGTTTTCAGGTGTAAGGCTTTCTGTTGCTGCGATTGCTGGGGTAACTTTAGTCATATTCTCTACGCGGATTTATGCTGTCGGAGTGGTTGCTTTCGCTTATGCCTTTGCAGCTAGCGCAAATGCGTCTCTAGTAAGATTACGAGGCATTGTCTGCGTCACGCAAACATTGTCTTCTATGCGAATGCCGCCAAAGGGCATCAACACATCTATTTTTGACCAATTGATGAAGGCCTTTGCTTGCTTTAGAGGTTCTAACAGCGAGGGAATAAAATATAGCCCTGGTTCGATAGTTAAGACCATATTGGTATCCAGGGGTCTAGTCAGTCTTAGAGTGGAATAAGATGCTGGTGGGGGCGCTTGTTCACCTTTGAGGTTTATTTGATGACCGCCAACGTCATGCACTTGAATGCCAAGAAGGTGCCCAAGCCCGTGTGGGCAAAATGGTTCGGTTAAACCTTGCTCGAATGCTTGGTCGGCGCTGCAGGTGAGTAAATTATGTTCTACCAGTACGCCAGCAAGCTGCTTGTGCATGAGTTTATGTAAGTCCAGGTAATGACAACCACTGGTCACTGCGCGGGTAAGTGAGAGCTGGTGCGCGTCCATAGACGCAATGAGTGCGGCAAATTCATTACCGGCCTCAGCCGAGTAACAGCGGTTGCCCACGTGAGTGCGCGTGATATCGCTGGCATATCCGTTAAAGGTGCCACCGGCATCAATGAGCAGACTGTTTAGGTGTTTAGCCCCGGTCCTGTCTTGGTGCTGGTAGTGCAGCAGACTAGCGTGTTCATTTTGGGCAATGATGTTGGGGTAGGGTAGCGCCACCTCATTGTGTCCAGTGGCGGCTAGGAAGCTCAGGTGTATTTCAAATTCCGTGGCGCCTGCTTGAAACGCATCAGCCGCGGCCAAATGGCCTATTACACCAATGTTGCTGGCGCATTGCATGGTTTCCAATTCATAGTCTGTTTTGCTCCCGCGTTGAAAGTATAAGTGGTGAATAAGGTCGCTGGGGTTTACCGCGCAATTTTTTAACGCTGCCAGCAAAACTTCTTGAGCCTCGCCGATAAACGCGCATTTAGCATCGCTTATCACCATTTCAGCGCAGCGCGCAAAGAGGCTGCCGGAGTCTGCAAATAACTCTATGTTTAGGTGTTGTCCGTGATTTTCAGGCACCAGTGTAGGTGCGTGCCAGAAATCTATTGGGCGAAAAAATAGCAGTGTCGGTTTTTCACCGGGGCGCACTATTAGACAAGAATGCTCAGGGATCTGATCTTGTGGTAACCATTGGAGCAAATTGGGATTGGTTTTAAACGGTGTGCCATGGTCATCGTGGAAATACATTGCCTGTTCGCCAGCATAAATTACCGCACTGTCGAAGGCGCATTGATCCAGGGCATCGTTCCAGCGCTGGGAGATTGTTGCGAAATGGTCTGAGAATAGTTGTAGCGGTGTCTCTAAATTCATGTCATTAAACCTAAGCAGAACTGGTGTGAGGGACTAGTGTAATAGCGCCAGCGCTTTCGCACCATCTAAACAGTGGCGGCGTTGTTAACTGAATTTGTTTTATGAAATTGCGCTGTGCTGTACTGGTCGTGCTTCATCGCAGGGCCTGTTGCGAGAAGTGTAAAAGTTCGGTCAATGATTCCTCCTCAGCACATCTCATGTTAGATTCGCTCTCATATTAGCTTAAAAAAAGGGGTCGAAATGGAGAGTTACGGATATGTAGCGCCGAGTTCAATTGCCGAGGTGCTGGCTGTGCTCAATGAAAGCACAGGTGCGGGTCAAATGACTCAACTATTGGCGGGGGGGTCTGATGTACTTGTACAAATGCGTATGCCAAATCATCAGCCGCGAACCATTGTTGACATTAAAAAATTGGCCGAGACCAATCGCTTGGAAGTGGGTGCTGAGGGCATTTACATCGGCGCGGCTGTTTCTAGCGCTGTGATGAACGAGCACCAAGGTTTGCAAAAGGCGATGCCTGGTTTATTGGAAGCCGGCGATCTCATTGGCTCAACGCAAGTTCAGGGTAGGGCGACCATTTGTGGCAACCTGTGTAATGCATCTCCAGCTGGAGATAGCATTCCTGCATTGATTGCCGCGGGTGGTATCTGTGATATTGCCACCGCTACTGGCAGCCGAGAGATGCCTGTAGAAGATTTTGTTATTGGCGTAGGCAAAAATGCATTGATGGACGGAGAGTTTTTGCTTGGCGTGAAATTTGCCATGCCAAATGCAAACACTAAGGACGCTTACCTGCGCTTTACCCCAAGAACTGAAATGGACATTGCAGTAGCCGGTGTTGGGGTTAGGGTCAGTGTTGAAAACGGCGTTTGTACGGATGCCAGAGTGTCAATAGGTGCGGTTGCGCCTACAGCGCTATTGGTCAGCGAGGCAGCTAACGCATTGATTGGTAGCACCCTTGATGATGTGGCGCTAGAGGCGGCGGGTCAGGCGTGTAAGAACATTGCGTCGCCAATCAGTGACAAACGCGGTACCGCTGAATATCGACAAAAGGTCGTAGCTGTTTTATGTAAACGTGCAATCGCAATTGCGCACAAGCGAGCGCTGGAGAATTAAGATGGCTAGACTACATGTTGAATCAACGATTAACGGTGAAGCTCAGGAATTTTTGTGCGACGCCAATCAGTCGCTGCTAGATGTTTTACGCGATGAATTAGGCCTTACAGGCACTAAAGAGGGTTGTGGCACTGGCGACTGTGGTGCGTGTTCAGTGCTAGTAGATGGCCGACTTGTTTGCTCTTGTTTAATGCTTGGTGTTGAAGCGTCAGGTGCGCAGGTCGAAACCATTGAAGGCATAGCCGGTGATGAGGGCTTGCACCCATTACAAAATGCTTTTTTGGAAAATGCAGCATTGCAGTGCGGTATTTGCACACCCGGATTTATTGTGGCGTCTAAGGCGCTGCTAGAAAAACATCCTAACCCTGATGAAAGCACCATTCGTTATTGGTTGGCGGGCAATCTTTGTCGTTGCACTGGCTACGATAAAATTATTCGCGCGGTGCAAGATGCTGCGGCCAAGATGTCACACCCTGCCTAAAAGTAAATGTCGAAATAGGAGGCGGTACCTAATTGGCGGGGCCGCGTCCACCCCAAACGGCACGCCCAGTATTCGGTTTTCCCTTATTTTTTATTCGTCTAGTTGTTAAAAGTCTGTGAAAGGCGTTAAAAGCCAGTAAATCTAACGCACACAAATTAAATAAGTGGGCTTAAACGGGTTGCAGGAAATGCCTAGCCCTATTGGAGGTATAACTCGATGTCACAGTTAATAAATATCGGCTCGTTGTGTATTGATTATGTTTACAGCGTGATCGAGATCGCCAAGGTGGGGGAAACCGTGGCAAGCCAAAGCGTGTCCGTGTTTCCCGGGGGGAAAGGCCTTAATCAATCTATTGCCGCGGCTAAAGCAGGCATCAAAGTTGAACATTTTGGCGCTGTGGGCGTTGATGGTTCTGAGCTTGTCGAATTTATGCAGGCAGCGGGAGTAGGGGTTAGCAACATTGTCCCACTGCCTGGCCGAACCGGCCATGCGGTTATTCAGATTAATAGCCAAGGTGAAAATTCCATTGTTATCGCCGGTGGTACCAACCGCGAGATCCCCCAACAAACCATCAGCAATGCAATTGCATCTGCGAAAGGTGGTGGCTGGATACTCATGCAGAATGAGACCAATGATGTGGGCGAAATAATTCACTTAGCCAGCGCTGCCGGCTGCAAGGTGGCACTGAATCTAGCGCCAGTGGATGCTCATGCCCAAAGCTATAACTATGCGCTGGTAGATCTGCTGATTGTTAACGAACTAGAGGCTATGGCTGTCAGCGGACGCGCCTCTTTAAGCGAAGCTTTTGCGCACCTTATCACAACCTATCCTGACATGAATTTAGTGCTAACCATGGGCAAGGAAGGGCTGCGCTACTACCAAGCAGAATACCGTAACAGTGGTGAGTTAGGCGCATTTGAGGTCGGTGTTGTTGATGAAACTGCAGCAGGGGATACCTTCGTGGGGTATTTAATGGCAGGGCTGGTCGCTGGTCAAAGCCTGCATAACGTGCTGCTCGAAGCCAGCGCCGCTGGTGCTTTGGCCACCACACGAGCTGGGGCAGCGCCGGCAATACCCGAGCTCAATGAAGTGCGCGAGTTAGTGGCTAAGCAACCCCTCAATGCTTAGCGCCTTTTTTTCAGACGTTAAGCGACCTCATTCGAGCTAAGTAAGGGACACCTAAGTATTCAATGACGGGTAATTAAACCGCGAATGTCAGACCTGTGAGTTTCGCTAAATCTGCAATGGCCTGATCTTCTCCCAGTACCTTTATGGTCTGCATTCCTAGGTTTTTTGCTGGTTTAAGGTTGATGCCGAGGTCATCTAAAAATACGGCTTTAGTGGGTGATACGCCCAATTTTTCGCAGGTCCGAATATAAATTTCAGGGTTTGGTTTTCTAATGCCTTCTTTGCTGGATTCAACAACCAGGCTAAAAATTTCCATGACGCTGGCCACAGAACTGGCCTTCTCTTGGTCCGTATCCATGCCTGGCCCGTGACCGGCTTTTACGTTGTTGGTGATACACGCCACCAAGAAGTGTTGCTTACATATCTTCAATACTTCGACCATTCGTGGGCGTAGTGTGCCGCTGAGTCTTGCGATAACGGCTTTACCGGGAATTCGGTGGCCTTTTGCTGCGCTTTCTTCAGCGAAGAGTTCATCAAAATCATCCATGCTGACGCTATTGGACTCGAACTGCGCCCAGGCATTGGTTTCAGGGTTTACTGCGTTAATGCTTCTAATAAAGTCTTTGGGAGCGCCTATTTCGGCTTCTAAAACATTGAATGCTTCAAACGGGCTACTGGTAAACACGCCGCCAAAGTCCCAGATGATGGCTTCTATATTCAGGTTGACTGCTTGTGCTGATTGGGTCATTAGTGCTCCTCATGATGACTGGATTAAACGCAGACTATAATGCTTCCTAGCCTGACTGACGATGGACATGATCAAATTAGATGCGTGCAAGTGCGCGGAGGCTTAATATACCCGGTTCAATAGTTGAAAAATGTTAGGGGAATATTGTGGGGCAAGACATTACGGTAACGACAAAAGATGGCAGCACTATTGGTGCGTATTTGGCAGAGCCAAAGGCTGGCACAGCGCGCCAAGGTAGCGTGGTTGTGCTCCAAGAAATATTTGGTGTTAACACGCATATTCGGGAGGTCACCGATGGCTATGCTGCACAAGGATATGTTGCCATTGCACCGAAGATCTTTGACCGTATAGACAGCAACATTGAGCTAGGTTACACAGACGCCGATATGAGCAAAGGCATTGAATTGGCATTTCAAATGCTCAATCTTGAGCAAACGCTAGTTGATATTCAGGCCACTATTGATCTCGCCGGCGGTTACGGCAAGGTGGGCGTTGTTGGGTATTGTTTTGGTGGGCTATTAACCTGGCTAGCTGCTTGCCGACTTTCCGGCGTTCATGCGGCTTCCAGCTACTACGGTGGTGGCATCGTCGGCAATTTAGATAAGCAAACCCAGTGCCCTACGATCATGCATTTTGGTGAATTAGATGCACACATTCCTTTGTCTGATGTAGATAAAATTAAGGCCGCCCTGAGTGGTGTCCCTGTTCACATCTATGCGGCGGATCATGGGTTTAATTGTAATCACCGTGGTAGCTATAACGAAGAAGCAGCCAAGCTTGCTTATGAGCGCACTTTAGCTCACTTCGCTGAGCACCTCGTTTAAGGTCGCAAATTTGTAGCGCTCTTTCCCGAGCGTGTAGTCGAGGGTTTAACATCGATAAAGGTTGCTGTAGTGGGCTGCAAGAGAGCGTAGGAGAGCGTAGGAGCGGCTTGATGTGGATCCTGGCTCTGCAGCAAGTAAATTGTTAAGAGGTCGCCTTCGCAGCATTCTCGGCCAACCTTTAAGCGGGCAGTTCTACTGCACTCTAACGCTACCAAGAACCTGCGCTATCGGATAAAACTCTGCAACTGGGTATGCCTGACAAGCGCTTAACCCGTCACGTAACAGCCACATAACCAATTGTCTAACCGGATGAAATCGGCGTCGATATTAGGATAATTTTGCGTTGACATTTTGGTCAATTGAAAGTCCATACCCTTAGACGCGGTGAACATTGCGAAAAAGTGTCGGTTATCGCTAATAACGGATGCGCAAGTGTTGACTTTAATCGGGCGTTTGTTGATCCTTCGTCCGCGGGTTGAGCCGGGGAGGCCAACGCACGATTTATGACTCTAATAAGTTTTCTTCAAATGAATTTGTTTTATACGAATTTGTTTTTTGAGGTTGTTAGGGTTCACTCAGAGCAGACAGAAGAAGTGTCTGCGAAGCTCATGCATAATTTTTTGTTGTTGGTTTAGTGCCGCAAGAAGATTTATGCGAGGTTCAACGAAACAATGGATTTTCCAGTAGGAAGTTGTAATGAAAAAATATACACATAGGCTGACGCAAGTATTGCTGTCTTCAGCGCTCATGTTTTCAGTGAGTCAGGTGCAAGCAACGACGCTTAATGACATCTTTCAAGTAGCGGAGCAGATGAATTCATCTGCAAAGCGCTCTCAGGCAAAGATTGATAACTTGACCGAAGAAACTCGGCAATTGTTGAGTGAGTACAAGACGGTATTAAAAGAGGTTGAAGGCCTCAGAGTTTATAACCGCCAACTTGAGAAGCAGATAGGCAATCAAGAAACGGAAATGGCCCAGCTTACAGTTTCCATTGATGAAGTAACCGTTATTGAGCGTCAAATTACGCCGCTCATGTTACGTATGATTGATGGTCTTGAGCAGTTCGTAGAACTTGATGCTCCGTTCCTAATAGAGGAACGAAGAAAGCGTATTGAACTTCTACGTGAAACCATGGACAGAGCAGACGTTCTAGTATCTGAGAAGTTCTCGCAGGTGTTTAGAGCATTCCAGATCGAAAACGATTACGGACGCACAATGGAAACTTATTCTTCTTCCATCGAACTTGGTGGCGTAGAGCGTAATGTAGACATCTTGAAGGTCGGCCGTATTGCACTGGTTTATCAAACACCAGACGGTGAAGAGACCGGCGTTTATAACGTGGACAAGCGTGCATTTGAGGCAGTTGATTCCTCTTTTAATAGCTCTGTAAGACAGGGTATTAGAATGGCCCGTCAACAGGCTTCAATTGAGATGCTGAGCCTGCCCATCGCAGGTGCCGGAGTAGTTCAATGAAAATGACAAAGAAAAGCGTAATGAATTTATCGAAAGGTTTAATCGCAGCTGCGTTACTGGCTGCATCTTTTGCTCAGGCAGAAGAAACCGCTCCAGCAGCATCTGATTTGGTTGTAAACCAAGCCAGTTCGCTGGATGAATTGTTGGACAACGTCGAGCAACGACGCGTCGTTGAATCTCGTGAAAATACTTCAAGAGAACAACAGTTCGCTAGAGAAAAAGCTAGTCAAGCCAGACTGTTGAAAAACGCAGAAGACGAGCGTCTTCGTGAGCAGCGTCGCTCTGATCGCTTAGAAACTCAATTTGAAGAAAATGAGATTCGTATTGGTGATTTGAGTGAGCAGCTCGACAAGCGCTTAGGCAGTTTGCGCGAACTGTTTGGTGTGTTGCAGCAGGTTGCTGGTGACACCCGTGGAGGCTTCGAAGGTTCAATTATTTCTAGCCAGTACGGGAATCGCGGCGAATGGTTGGGTCAACTAGCTAAGAAGATGGGTACATCTAGCCAGCTAGCGACTATCGATGAAATGGAAACTCTTTGGTTTGAACTTCAAAGAGAAATGACCGAGTCCGGTAAAATCTCTAAGTACCCCGGTACAGTGACTAAGATTTCTGGTGAGAAGGTACCTACTGAGATCGTCCGTGTAGGTTCTTTCGCACTCCTTGGTGACGGCGAGTACTTACAGTGGAACCCAGAAAGCCAGTCTATTACTGAGTTACCACGCCAGCCTACAGGCAGACATACCTCTACTGTTGAAGCGCTACAAGATGCCGCTCCAGGTGAGATCGTTGAGTTATCAGTTGACCCCACTCGTGGCTCTTTGCTGGCACTATTGATTCAAGCCGCAACATTGGGTGAGCGAATCGGTTCCCCAACTTCATTGTTTGCTGATGGTCAAGGTGGTGAGGTAGGTTCAGTCATTATTCTAGGCGGTATTGTTGGTGTCTTCTTAGCACTAGAACGTTTAATTACACTGTTCTTGGTTGGTTCTAAGGTTAATGCTCAGCGCAAAAATCCAGTCCCTTCTATGGACAACCCTCTAGGTCGTGTATTAAACGTCTATGAAGAGAACAAGAACGTTGATGTGGAAACACTGGAGCTCAAATTGGGCGAGGCGATTCTGGGTGAAACCCCGAATCTGACCAAACGGATAACTTTGATCCAGGTGATCTCGGTAGTTGCGCCACTTACTGGTCTATTAGGCACAGTAATCGGTATGATCGAGACCTTCCAAGCGATCACGTTGTTTGGTACTGGCGATCCTAAGACGATGGCCAGCGGTATTTCTAAAGCGTTGATGACCACTGTATTAGGCTTGTGTGTTGCGATTCCTACTACACTATTGCACGCAATTGTGAACAGCCGCTCTCGTGAGTTGGTACACATAATTGAAGAGCAAAGTGCTGGAATTATTGCAGATCACGCTGAAAAAGCTGGCAAGTCACTAGGCTAGTCAGCAGGAGGCTGTCGAAACATGTTAAACGACGCATATCTAGCAATTATCACGTTCATGGAAATGGGCGGCAATGTACTCTGGTACATCGCCGCTATCACTTTCTTTATGTGGACTCTGATATTTGAACGTATTTGGTTCTTTAGATCTGAGCACAAAGAGTTAGTTTTGCAGGGGGCTACTATCTGGGAATCTCGTGCAGAGCGGAAGTCTTGGAGTGCTCATCAAGTTCGCGAGGGAATCGTGTCTAATGCTGCCAGTCGAATTATGGGAAACCTTCCGGTCATTGAGACCTGTGTGGCACTTTGCCCCTTATTCGGTTTGCTCGGTACAGTAACCGGCATGATTGCAGTATTTGATGCAATGGCAACCCAGGGTGGTAATGCTCGGTCTATGGCCGCAGGCGTTTCCATGGCCACCATTCCGACAATGTCTGGAATGATTGCTTCATTATCTGGGCTGATTGGGACGACGTATTTGAAGCGTAAAGTTGAATACGAAACGCAAATGTTCGAAGACACGCTTACTCTAGATCATTAGAGATATAGGTAAGTCTAGAATTTTCATCACCGCAATATGGTGATACGAGGAAAGAATTATGCGTAAAAAAATGAGACGCATCTCTAGAAATGAAGAAGATGCAGATATTAACCTGACGCCCATGTTGGACGTGGTTTTCATCATGCTTATCTTCTTCATCGTAACTGCGACTTTTATTAAGCAGGCGGGGATAGATGTAACTAGGCCAGATGCAATGACCTCTGAACAAAAGCCAACGGTTGCTGTACTTGTTGCTATTGGTCCTACTGGCGATATATGGATAGATAAGAAGCGGGTTGATCCAACTTCTGTACGATCGCATATTGAGAAACTCCATTCCGAAAACCCTAAGGGTGGACTGGTAGTTCAAGCCGATAGAAGTTCCACAAACGAAAAGTTGATGGCCGTATTGAACGCTGCAAGAGCTGCGGGCATGCGTGAAGTCGCTATTTCAACTGAAAATAATTAGGTAGGAATAACTATGGTTGTTCGTTATGCAATCGGCGTTGGACTGGGAGCAGTTGTAACCTTTATTTTGTTCTTCTTGATGCAGGCTATCATTGCGAGTAATGAGGCCAATTTAGAAGAGGGCGCTAAAGGTAAGCTACTGGACTTTGTCCGACTTCAAGATGACCAAGATGTTGAAACTAAGCAACGTAAGCCAAAGCCACCACCGCCACCCGATGAGCCGCCACCAGACTTGCCAAAGCCTGACTTTGAGGCGTCTGATTTGTCACAGGGTGTAGATGTAGGCGCAGTCGATGTAGATGTTAATTTGTCTATTCAAGGCGGCGGATTTAGCTCAGATGGTGAATATTTGCCTATCGTTAAGGTGAATCCACAGTACCCGCGTCGAGCTCAAACTCGGGGTATTGAAGGCTATGTATTACTTGAATATATCGTTACTAAGACGGGTGCTGTTAGAGACCCCGTAGTAATTGAGGCGAAGCCTCCCGGTATCTTTAACCGGGCTGCGATCAATGCCGCATTGAAATATAAATATAAGCCAAAGGTTGTGAATGGCGATGCCATTGACGTTGCCGGTGTAAAGACCCGCATTACCTTTGAATTGGCTGATTGATAGGAGACTGCACTTGAATATTAGGATTAACCCTAGTCTAGCTGCACTTGCTGTTGCGGTATTGCTCTCAACTGGAACGCCGCTTTTAGCGGAGTTAGGTTATGAAGGCGCTAGCGTGCAGGCAGAAGAAGCCAAAGCAAAGAAGCAAAAGACTCGTCGTGTGCCCTCTATGAGTGAGGCGGTATATAAGAAATTAGGCGCTGGCCAAGAGGCCATTGACCTAAAAGACTATGTGACTGCCTTGCAAGTGATTAATGACGCATTAGAGCGCAGTAAACGTTACAACCTGAATGAAGTGGCAAATCTGCACAATATGCGGGGCTACATTTATTATCTTCAAGATAATTACGCAGGTGCGATCAGTGAATATAAGCTGGTTGCGGCGGCGGGGGACAAGATTCCGGAAGGCTTGGAAACCACCACATTGTATACGATTGCACAGCTCAGCTATGTTCAAGAGAACTATGATGACGCGCTCGAGTATATGGAGATTTGGATATCCAAGGCGGTGAACCCGTCGGCGGCACCAAGAATCTTTTTGGCGACAGTTTATTATCAAAAGAAAGATTATGAGCGTGCCGTAGAACAGATGGAGCTGGGTATTAAGATCGCTCAAGAGCGTGGTACTACTATTACCGAGCAAAACTGGAGCCTCCTGACTTTCTTATATTTCGAGAAAGAAGATTGGCCCAAGGTCATTGATACATTAGAAATTTTGGTCGAATTGTTCCCCAAGCGTGAGCATTGGGTTCGATTAGCGGGAGTTTATGGTCAAGAAGGGTTTGAAAAGAAGCAGATGTACTCCTTAGAGGCAGCCTATAGCGCTGGTTTTTTAGAGAAGTCGTCGGATTACACTAATCTCGCTGGTCTGTTGATGCAAGAAGAAGTGCCTTACAGGGCGGCTAAAGTCCTCGTTGCAGGCATGAAAGCGGAGTCCGTGGAAAGAAGCGCCAAGAACCTTCGATCTTTAGGGCAGGCTTATCAGGTTGCTCAAGAGGTAGATTCGGCGATTGATGTTTTCGAAGAAGCGGCAGAGCTTTCGGATGACGGCAAGATCTTTGAACGTCTTTCTTATCTATATTTAGAAGACGATCAGTACGATCGGTGTGTCGACGCTGCGTCTGGCGCTCTGGATAAAGGTGGGCTAAGAAAAGTGCAGTCAGTGCATATTGTGAAAGGTATGTGTCTGTTTAACCAGAACAAGCTTAAGACTGCTCGGACCTCATTCACCAGCTGTCGCCGAGTAGCGCGCGCAGAGGACGATAAGGCGAATCAGAGAATTTGTGGTCAATGGATTACCTTTATTGATCGTGAGTCCAAGCGCCAAGAACTGCTAGCAGCCTCTTCAGGCTGATTTGCAGGGCGTCTTGCCACATATTTTGCTAGAGTATTAGCCGGTTCAAGACCGGCTTTTTTGTGCTTGGTCGAAATTTTTAGCGTTAATAGGAGAGTTAGATTGTTTACTGGGATTGTCCAAGATTTAGTGTCCATTGTGAGCGTCGAAAATGAGTCGAACCTTATTCGCATTGCCGTTGATTTAGGTGAGCTGACAGAGAATTTAGAGTTAGGTGCTTCGGTGGCAGTAAACGGCACCTGCCTAACAGTGACCGCTGTAGACCAGGGCGCAGCATACTTTGATGTCATCAAAGAAACTGCCGTCACGACCAATCTTGCAGATTTAAACGTGGGTCAGAGCGTAAACGTTGAGCGCTCGTTTAAGGTCGGTGACGAAGTGGGCGGGCATATAATCTCCGGCCATGTCACTGCAACGGCAGCGCTAGCGGACCTCAAAATAGACGACCACGATCGTGTGCTGTCCTTCAAAATAGACCCCAAGTGGATGAATTACATTTTGCACAAGGGCTATGTTGGTCTAGATGGGGCAAGCCTAACGGTCTCGTCAGTGGATAGAGCAGAGAGCTTGTTTAGTGTCAGTTTAATTCCAGAAACTATTGAACGTACCACTTTGGGCCATTTAGAGCTTGGCGATAAAATTAATGTCGAAGTGGACAGTCAAACTTTGGCGATCGTTGAGACTGTAGAACGTGTCCTGGCCGACCCAGTGATGCGAGAACAGTTTTTGTCCTCTCAGGGTTTATCTTGAGCAGTTCGGAGTTCCTGACGCGCCTAGCAGCAAGGTGGCGTAGTGCTGATTCCATGCTGTGCGTTGGTATAGATCCTGAACGCGACCGTATGCCCGAGCATTTGCGTAAATTAGACGATAGCTTTCTCCAGTTTGGCAAAGCGATAGTTGACGCAACGGCCGAGCACGTCTGCGCGTTTAAACCTCAGGCTGCACATTTTGCCGCTGAAGGCTATGACTGTCTCTTATACACATCTCCGAGCCCACGAGACGGACTCCTATCTCGT
>CAJXUL010000021.1 GCA_913060615.1 uncultured Gammaproteobacteria bacterium
TGTGGATTCTGTTTGTGGATTCTGTTTAAAGACGCGTTTTATCAAGACTCTTTGTCAAGACTCTTTGTCAGGGCTCATTGTCAGGGCTCATTGTCAGCGCCTAAATCAGCACTCTTTGTCAGCCATTTAACGTTCCATTAGCCCTTCCTCGCACGCCCTACTTCACCTAGCCCAGCATAACTTAACCTAGCCTAGCCTAGCCTAGCCTCTTCAGCATCAAGCCTTAACGGTGCAGCATTTGTTCAGTCACTTCCACGCAAGTGCCGTAGTGACTTTTCAGCATCAACGCGCCGTCCTGACGATAAAGCAATAGACCGTCCAAAAAATCCACCGGCGCAGCAGACAAAGATTCTAAACCTGCGCCGTGCCTTACGGTATAAACGGTCATGTCATGAGTGACGCATAAATCTAGCTGTTTAGCGCCAGCCTCAACTGGCTCAATGGACTGGGCGTCTAACTTACCCAGCATCACTTCCAACACCATCGCCACAGCTTGCTGCGGACGCATCATAACGTCTGGCGTAATCTCGCCATCGAACCAAGTTTGAATATAGTTGGCCAAGCCCCCTGCGGACCTCAAGCCCTTCCACATGCGAATTTGATCTAAAGCATAAAACACACCCAGCGCTTCCAGTGGCCGAGCCTTATCACCTTGTAACAAATCTAGACCGGACTGTTGCCTACGGGCATTTACACCCGCCAATACAAACTCACCGGTCTCTATGCAACGGTGTGGTGGGCTAGCATAAGCTCGACAGTTAATCTCTGCGGACAAATTTTCACCTAACTTTTTTGCCAAGCCACGGCCATGGTCAGTGAGCGGATTTTCTAGGTCGTGAATATCGCGGCGGAATTCTCTAGCGGAGTGGCGCATAAGCAACACACCGCGTTCTATACCTTGGGCAAATGTTGCATTCACCATAGCGGCGGTAGCAACGCCATATTGATCGTGATGGGTGCTTAAATCGTGCTGATTATTCGACATGAGTGGTTTGTTCTTACTTCAAAGCGTGTATTACTATCCTAGCTAGAGCGGGAACTCAATTGTTATGCTCACATCTAGGAGCAAACGTATATCAAGTAAAGCCTGAGTAGGCCAAGGAGAAGAGGATGAGTCGATTAGAGGGGAAAGTCGCAGTAGTCACAGGCGCAGGTAGAGGCATTGGCCGAGAAATCGCATTACTTATGGCCTCACAAGGCGCAAAGATTGTTGTTAACGATTTAGGCGGCAATACCGATGGTACCGGCACAGCTATGATCGCCGACGATGTGGTGGCCGAAATCCGCGCAGCAGGGGGCGAAGCCGCCTCAAATACAGATTCAGTGGCCGACGTTGCCGGTGGCGAAGCGTTAACCCAGTGCGCCTTAGACAACTTTGGCGGCATGGACATATTGGTCAACAACGCGGGTATTCTGCGTGACAGAACCATATTTAAAATGAGTGAAGCCGATTGGGACGCGGTCATTGCCGTGCACCTTAAAGGCCACTATTGCTGCACGCGCCCGTTTGCTAATTACATCCGAGCAGAAAACAGAACCGGCTGCAGAATCATCAACTTTTCCAGCGTCTCGGGACTCTTTGGCAACTTCGGCCAGGCAAATTACGCCGCAGCAAAAGCAGGCATCGCTGGGTTTTCCAGAGTCATGGCACTGGAACTTGCTAAGTACGGGTGCACTAGCAACACCATTTCACCCGGGGCGTTAACCCGCATGACTATTCCACTGCGCGAAAATCGCGGCGAGAAAGTCGAAGAAGATGATATGACCTCAGGTGGCCCCCAACATATTGCCCCTATCTGCGCATGGATCGCTGGCGAAGAAGCCGCAGGCATTACTGGGGAAATCTTCCACACTGGCCGAGGCGGCGTATCCATTATGCAGCAACCCAAAATCATCAAACAATTCCAAAAGAAAACCGGCGTTTGGAGCATGGATGAATTAGACCAAATTGTGCCGGAGTTAGTTGCGGCGAAAAAAGCCAACGCAATTGCGGCAAATATAAGTGCAGAACCCATTGCGGTTTAAGGTTGGTGTTCAGACCTTTTTGGACAAGACGCTTGAAAAAGAGTTTCTCCATCCGTCAGTTGGGCGAATATGCTGGGAATCAGCATTTGTGCGGCTAATGCGGCAAAAGGCGGCTTACGTTGGAGAATAATCCCTTACTCATTGTCGGCGGCGGCATTGGCGGTATAACAACCGCCCTTGCCCTGGCACAGCAACAGATTCCAGTGATCTTGTTTGAGCAAGCGGCGGAATTTTCTGACGTTGGCGCTGGCATTCAACTAAGCCCAAACTGCTCGCGAGTACTTCGCGCCCTAGGCTTAACCAAAGCACTAGATGAACAAGGCTTTCTGCCTCAGTACACCCAGTTTAGACATTGGCGTAGCGGTAAAATAATTTCCGAAACCAGCCTTGGCAAATCCGCCGAGCAAACCTATGGCGCACCCTACTATCACTTTCACAGAAGCGATCTGCTAAATTTATTAGTAGGCGCTGCGGCGGCCCAACCCCTGATCCAGTTGAAACTAAGCTGCCGCATAGAATCTATTGAGCAAACCGATGGCGGCGTAAACGTTTTGGTCAACGGAGAAACTCATACTGGCCGCGCGCTTATTGGCGCAGACGGCATTCATTCCAAAGTTAGAGAAAGCCTATTCGGTTTGCAGTCGCCAACATTCACCGGCAATGTGGCCTGGCGCGCATTGGTGCCCACAAGTAGCCTACCCGAAAATCTTATTCAACCCGCTTCCACAGCTTGGTGGGGGCCGGGGAAACACTTTGTTCATTACTATGTACGCGGTGGCACCATGGTCAACTGCGTTTGTGTAGTTGAATCTAAGGAATGGCAAGATGAATCTTGGAGTATCAACGGCCACTTCCTAGACCTAGCCGCAGAATTTGCCGACTGGCATCCGACCATAAACACGCTGTTAGAAAATGTGGACAAGCAAAATCTCTTTAAGTGGGGTTTGTTTGACCGCCCGCCCATGGACCAATGGAGCGTTGGAAGAGTCACGCTGCTGGGCGATGCCTGCCACCCCACCCTGCCCTTTATGGCCCAAGGCGCTGCTATGGCTATTGAAGATGCTGCGGTGATAGCCGCTTGTCTAAATCAGATACAAGATCCAAGCGCCGCATTTTTGCGCTACGAAAAGTTGCGTAAAAAACGCACCGCCATGATTCAGCAATTGTCTCGACGTAATGCTAAGGTTTTTCACCTGAAAGGTTTCGCAGCCTGGGCACGAAACAGAGCCGCAAAACGAGCAGGCGGTAATACAATGAAAAAATTATACGGCTTTGACGCCCTCAGCGTTTTTAGAGACTAGTACTAAAAAAAAGTACTAAACAAAGTACTATCAAAAAAAGTGCTACCAAGAGCAGCAATAAATGAAGCAACACATTAGATACTGGGAAATGGGTTTTAAACGAGGTCTTTAACTGGCCTTTTAAACAACAGCCAAACAACAGCCAAACAACAGCCAAACAACAGCCAAACAACAGTCAGACAAGAGCCAAACAAAAAACGCACAGGGGAAAATTAATGAGCGAGCAAATCAACCCAAACAAAGTGGAAGGACTCCATCACTTAGCTATTTGCACTGCAAATATGAAGGGCCAAATTGAATTCTTCACCGACAAAATGGGTATGCAGTTACAGGCGCTGTATTGGATGCACGGTGTAGAAAATACCTGGCATGGTTTTTTGCGCTTGAACGATGAAAGTTCATTGGCCTTTGTCTCCAATCCAGACATACCCAACATTCCAACGCAATTGGGCGCAACCCACGCGGGTAACCCCGGCGCAAATTCGGCGGCCGGCACCATGCAACACTTAGCCTTTAAAGTAAAAGACCACACTGAGTTAATGGCCATGCGCGACCGTCTGCGCTCCAAAGGCGTACCCGTACTTGGGCCTTTAGACCACGGCATGTGCGTGAGCATGTATTTTGCCGGGCTAGAAAATTTGTCATTGGAGTTGTCGTATTCAGCAGAACCCATTAATAACGAGTTGTGGATTGACCCAGAGGTTGTAGCGCTAGCGGGTATTTCGGCGGAAGAACTGGCAGGCTACAAGAATCCCAGCACATTTGCTGACAGCAAGGGCAGCATTGGCCAACCTGCAATAAACGATTCTACTGGCCCGCATATGACCAATTACCCACCAGGGGTGTATGAAAAGTCCATGCAAATACCCGATGAAATCGCGTTGAACATGGTAGAAAGTAAGCCGCCGGTTAGCCCCTAATATGCCCTCTCGGGAGCAAAATAAGATACTGGTTAAAGGTCGCATTATGCAAGCCACTCAGTCTTTGTTGGATAGCCATAAGAGTGACGGGATTAATGCGATCACCAGCCGCCAAATTGCAGCGAAAGCGGACATCAGCTACCAAACCCTTTATAACCACTACTCTTCCCAAGCGCAGATTTACGCAGCACTGCTGAGAGAAAAATCTACGCCATTGAGTCTACAACTAGATCTAGTGGTTAAAAATTACGAACAAGATTTAGCGGCAACTTTTGCTGCCATCGACGCTCAACGCTTGGCGCATATCTCCCCTGCAGATAAACCCCTATGGCAGTTCATTGCCAATAACATGCACTCCAATGTGCAAAGTGCAGTGCATGACCAAGGCGCTGAAGAAACTTCGCTTATTTCAATACTAGACCCGCTGGTGTACGAGCGAACTCACCGCTTGCTGCATATGGCCCAAGGCATGGGGCATTTGCAAACCCAATTAGATCTACAGCTACTCGTCTATACGCTCATTTGTCTGACCGACTACGCACTGACGCGCTACCTGAGGTCCGAAAAAGTGGGTAAAGCATCTATTCTGCAAACCACTAAAGAGCAATATGCCTTAGTGCTTTCAAACATGGGCAGTGCTTGAGATTAATACCTGAAATTAGCGGCTGAGATTAGCGACTGAGATTAGAGCTTGGTTAAAGCTAGAGGTTGAGGCGCGCGCCCCGGTGTAGTCCAAGGTCGGCGCTCACCTGCAGGCCAAAAGGACTATTCCGGGGCTAACGACATTTTAGCGGCTAGCGCCTTGGCCTAAAAGAAACGATGTTTTTACCGGTAATCACTTCTTGCTTTGGCTGAATCAGCACTTCCCAGGTAATTGTGTTGTCGTTTTCGCGGAAGAAACCACGACACGCAATGCCAGTATCCACAAGAAACAGCGCCATGGTGCCTGACTGGGTTTGCGCCTCATTCCAAACCAAGGCCAAATTCGGCTCACTTTCAAGCTTCGCTATACCGTCCAATGCAGCGGTTAAAATTCTTGCATCAATGACGTAAGTACCCACATCGTTAGGCGCAATACGAATTGAAATGGGGCCTTGGCCAGCACCTGTCAGATCACCCGTGAGGGTAAAGCCGTCGTCGTCCTCGACAATTTTTAGCGCTAACTCTACGCCCACGCCCAATGTCGCACCGTCAACTAAAACACTGCCTTTGCCTATCCAATCGCCTCGTTTAAGAATCAATACTTTCTCCATGTATGAATTTGTTTACATCAATCATTCGTGCATCTATTTCTGTTTCAACTTGCGCTGTCGCACTTTCATTTCCCAGCCAGCGCGATTATCCAAATACTAGGGTAGTTCCTGAATCGTCAGCACAGGACCAATAACCTGATGACAACGTTGATCTTTGTTGCGCGAGCTATTCACCCATGTTGAAACTGGGCTGCCATGCAAGGGAATCGGCAGTTTAGAAGCGAAAAACGGCGTCAACTCCGCGGTAGGTATCGCCATATCCAGCCAAGATTTAGCCTGATCCTTGGTCAAAAATATTGGCTGCCGATGATGCACCGCCTGCATTTGCTCATGCGCCGCTGTGGTCAACAGCGTAAAACTGTAAAGACTGGCAAGTCCTCCTGCATTACCGCGAGGTGACCAGCAGTCCCAAAGGCCAGCGAGCAACAGCGTTGGTTCAGTTTGACCATGAATAAGATAGGGCACTTTTTGCCCTTGCTGGCGACACCACTCATAAAAGCCGCTTACCGGTACCACGCAGCGCTGCTTTGCATAAGGCCCGCGAAAAGCAGGGCTAGTTGCGGCTGTTTCCGACTTAGCATTAAACATACTGTACTGAGTACTGGGTTCTCGGGCCCATGACGGTGTTAACCACCAGCGCATACTGGTCAGCTCAACACGCCCCTGCTCGTTCATACGCAACACTGGAATATGCTCAGTGGGCGCAGCGTTAAAGTTATCTTCCCCTGAGTAAGCTTCACCCAAGAACTCTAACAACATCTGAGTTAGGTCACTGGCACGAATATTAAGACGTCCGCACATAGCTAGCTTTGATGCTTACCCAATTCCCAGCCCGCTTCTTGCAGATGGCTTTCGCCAAAAGATGTAGGCACCTCTTCTAAAGCCGTAGCCACAGTGTCATTCCAACGATTAAGAAAGCCAAAGGTTGATATAACAGCAACTATTTGGGTGATTTGTCGCTGACTAAAGTGCGGCTGGAGTGCCGCAAAATGACTTTTTTCAGCGCCATTGGGCACTTGTCCAGCAGCCAGCGCTAACCCTACCACAGCGCGCTCGGCCTCACTGAAACAATCCGCTTCCGCATAGTTAAGCACCTGCAAAAGTTTCTCGCCTTGAGCGTCAGGTTCGTCGCTCATGCGTTTACTGTTATGACCCGTATGGGCCTGACAATATCGGCAGCCTGCGCTGACGCTCACAGAAAAGGCGATAAGTTGCAGCAGCGCTGGCGGCAGGTTTTCTTCCGGCGTATTTTGCTCAGGCACAATTTTCAGCATATTTTCTAGCAGCGCCTTGGTGTCGCCACCCATCACCGTGCCAAATAACAAGGAGAATGCTACGGGTAGCTGACGCATGTGAGCCATTGTGCGCACACTATTCGGCACAAAGCCCATGCTTGCTTCGGACATGGCTAAAACTGGCTTGAGGTCGTCTAGCTGATCTATATCTAAGGGTGGAATATGTGCCACGGTAGGTCTCCCAATTTTAAATAAAAGTGCTTTGTAAAAGATCCTTAACAAAGGTGCTCTATAACGGGTGCTCTATAACGGGTGCTCTATAACGGGTGCTCTATAACGAGTGCACAACAATTTGTTCTGCTTCACGATTGTTTTTCGCAAAGCGAGGTGCCCCAATAGGGTTCATCTTGGCGGTAAAGCCTGAGCATCACAACTGTCACTGTAACTTTCAATTTCAATTTCACCCTCACCCTCACCGCGACTCCTAGACCACTTCTTACCGCAAGTCTCACGGCAACGCTTGGATGCGTCGGAGGCAGACTTTTATCGGCGTGATTTGCACAGCGGTTTCACGCGGTTTGCCGTACTATCGGCCAATTATAGTCAGCACAGGTATCGCCAAGCGACCAAGCCGACAACTCTATAGCGAATTTTGGTAGTTATATTATGACCAGTACCCCAGCCTATCCGGGACCAATCAATGCACCAAAGGCGCAACGCCGCACGCATAGCTTTACCCTTCACAGTCACGTTGTAGAAGACCCGTATGCATGGCTAAAAGACGCGGGCTATCCCAATGTCAGTGACAGCGAAATTTTGCAATATTTGAATGCGGAAAACGCTTACTTTGAAACGTTTTTTGCCCCTCACAGCGAACTTGTGAATACCCTCTTCGAGGAACTAAAAGCGCGCAAACCGGAGCAAGAGGAAAGCGTACCCTTTGTTGAAAACGATTTTCACTACCAATGGCGCTTTGCCAAAGGTGCCCAGTACCGTACTTGGTATCGCAGCGCATCAATAAATGCCGCAACAGATTTAGACGCGCAGTGGGAGACAATATTAGACGAGAACATTTTGGCCCAAGGCCACGAATACTTTCGTTTGGGCGCGCTTACGGTAAGCCCTGACGGGAAAAAACTCGCCTATAGTTTAGATACCAATGGCAGCGAGCGTTATCAGTTGCATACCATTGATTTAGCTACCCGGGAGGCGTTAACACCAAGCATTGAAAACTGCGCAGGCGAACCAGTATGGAATAGCGCCAGCGACGGCTTCATTTATCTAACAGTTAACGAGCAATGGCGGCCCAATAAAGCGTTATTTAGAAATCTAGATGCAACGGCTTCGGGTCAGAGCGACGTCGTTATTATGGAGGAGGCAGATGAGTCCTTCTTTCTCAGCGCAGATCTCAGCCAAAGTCAGCAATTGGTGTTTTTACATTCCGGCGACCACGTCACCACAGAAGTACATTACCTACCGACGGCAAACCTGCTTGCTACGCCTCGACTAATTAGCCAGCGCACGTCTGGACACGAATACTATGTCGATCACCAAGGCGACAATGCCCAGTCCGGTCGTCTGCTGATCAGAAGCAATCAGCGTCAAGCTAACTTTGACCTATACCAAGTCGCTTTAACCGACTCGACAACCAACTTGTCCGCACAACTAGACCCAGCGAATTGGCAAAGTATTGTTACTGGAGACGAGCGCACTTACCTAACCAATCATATGGTTTTTAAGGCGCATGTATTTGTTGAAGTGCGCATAGACGGCTTAGATCAAATGATGGTTGTAGAGCAAAATGGCGAAAGCCACTTTATTCAAATGCCGGAAGAATCCTACTCGCTGGGTTTTGGCACCAATGCAGACTATGAGTCAAATTTCTTGCGGCTAAGCTACACCTCAATGGTGACGCCAAATACTGTTTACGACTACGCCTTGGACACAAAAATTTTACAGCAACGCAAAGTACAGCAAGTACCTGGCAGTTATGATGCGAAAAATTTCGTTACCCGTCGACTAATGGCCACGGCCCGAGATGGCACCCAAGTGCCCATAAGTTTGGTGCAACGCCAAGACACGCCAGTAGATGGCAGCGCGCCCCTTTACCTTTATGGCTACGGAGCTTATGGTCATGCCATTCCGCCCGCATTCTCCAGCAACATCATTTCGCTACTCGACAGAGGCTTTACCTTTGCCATTGCGCATATTCGCGGCGGCGATGACTTGGGTTACCACTGGTATACCCGAGGCAAATTGCAACAACGGACCAACACATTTAACGACTTTGTTGATTGTGCAAAACACCTCGTAGAAACCCAATACGTTGCAGCGGGGCGCATTGCTATTGGCGGTGGTAGCGCCGGCGGTGAGTTGATGGGTGCGGTTGTTAACCAGGCCCCTGAACTCTTTGGCAGCGTGGCGGCTCACGTCCCTTTTGTTGACGTACTCAACACCATGCTAGATGCAGACCTACCTCTAACGCCTATGGAATGGCCAGAATGGGGCAACCCAATTGACGATGCACAAGCATTCGCGTTCATTCAATCTTATTCGCCCTACGATCAGGTCAGCGCCCAAGGCTACCCACCGATAATGGTCACAGCAGGATTAAACGACCCACGAGTGACTTATTGGGAACCCGCAAAATGGGTGGCGAAATTGCGCCATGTTAAGACCGACAACAATGTATTGATATTGAAAACCAATATGGGTGCCGGCCACGGCGGTCAGTCTGGGCGCTTTACCGCGCTGAAAGAATTAGCCGAAGAATATGCCTTCTTTTTGCTGACCTTAGACGTTGAAGAGAGGTAAAGGAGACGTAAGGGAAGTTAAGTAGGCGTTGAATAGCGGTCGAAGAGGCGTTAAGCAAAGCCTCCTCCCCTTAAGATGACATAAGTAGTCGCTCGTGTGACTAAGAGAGTTGATCTCTTAGCCCTTGGCGAAATTCCGGCGCGGCAATTTCAATCAGCGCATCAAATCGCGCTCGGTTAGACAAATGCTTAAGATGCGCCACACCAAACTCGGTGACCACTATATCTACATCAGTGCGCAGCGCCGTGACCATTTCAACCTTCGGCACTATCCGCGAAACAGTGCCACCTCTTGCAGTGGCATTCATAGCAACAATAGAGCGCCCGCCTTTAGATGCTTTGGCTGCGCGCATAAAATCAACGGAACCCCCGGTGCCAGAAATCTGTCGGCCGTTAGCAACCTCGGCGTTAACCTGCCCAAATAGATCCACTTCTACCGCCGAATTGATAGAAACAAAATTCTCAAGCTGACGGATAGCCTGCACCTCATGCGTATGGTCCGCACAGCGGAAACTCACATCGCGGCGCTGGCTAAGCCATGTCATCAGCTCAGTACTGCCTAAAGCCATACCGGTAACATGCTGGTGTTTATCAACGGCCTTAGCCGCTCCAGTGATGTTGCCTGCTTGAATAAGCGCCATGCCGCCGTCGTCGATTAAACCGCCATGCAAACCTAGGTCATTCTTGTTGCCAAGTTGGGACAAAATGGCGGCAGGAATGGCGCCAATGCCGGTTTGCAGACAGTCACCATCGCCAACCAAATCCGCCACCAGTGCACCAATCTGTAGGGCCGCCTCATCTATTTTTGGTACCGGCATCTCAATTAAGGGTCGATTCGTTTCAAAGAGGTGGTCAATCTGCGCAATATTAATTCGCGCACTACTTGCCGGTGCAACAAAGCCCGTGTTTAGCTCCGCAATAATGACTTTGGCGGATTGCATCACCCCTTCATGAAAATCTACATTCGGCCCTAAACGTAAAACACCCTCGGCGTCCTTGGCCACTTGAACGAGATACACATCTACATTATGAGCAAGATAGTCAAATACAGCGCGCATCTGCATCGGTAAGTAATTGACCCGCCCAAGATCTGCCTTGGCAAGCGTCGCGGTCATAAAAAATGTGGTTAAGGTTGCTGTGGCATTCCACGAGGTGAAATCTGTGCCATTGAGACCGGGCAAGGGAAATTGAATAAATTCCAAATTTGCCGGCAAATCTACTTCAGCCATGGCGTTCAACAAACCAGTAGGCTCATTACTGCTGCCTGCAACATAAATACGCTGGCCGGGTTGAATAAGCTGGGACAGTTTTTGTTCTAAATTAGACATAATTTCTTCTTACTATTTTGCAAATGAGCAGTCACTTGGACTGATGAAGAAAAAGCAGATAGCCGTAGGCGCCCACGTAATACGCAGGAGGAAACCACATGGGCCAAAGGGTAACAAACGTATTCGGACCCATTGGCATACCCAGATAGCCATGACGAATCAACAAAAAGCCGAAGGCCATAAGCAAACCGGCAACAAAAGCCAAGGACAAACCTTGCTGGGGGGAAAAGAGTACGCACACAAACCCACCACACATGCCGCCCAACCATACCGGCCCGAGTAACGCGAGCATGGTAGGCAGACCTACAAAAAGATCCGTGCTGAGGGTCCAAACAAACAGACCCAGAGACAACGCCACGCCGGTCCGCAAAAATAACAGCAATGTCAGCACACGCAGTCCAATAAAATTAACAGGTGCCATCATAGACGGATTTAGCTCGATTCTGCACTAATAGCCTTGTGCAACGACATATTTCACGCTTGTTTCATTAGCAATCCTGCAAATTACAGCGCTAAATTCAAAAAAATAAAAATACAATGCCCGCCCCAATATTGCAGCCTCACTGGGGCTAGGATCTGTGGTTAAGGACAGAAAATTGCTTATTTATAGTCACCCTGAGTACCAGAATCACCAAGTTGCCGACGGCCATGCAGAGTGCCCAGAACGCCTAGGCCACCTACTCTCTCATTGGGACAAAATAGGACTCAGCCAGGATCTTAATTTTGTTCAGCCCCAAGCAGTTTCTACGCATAGATTATTGGCCGCACACCCAAAGACACATTTGGACTTCATTGCACAAATGTCGCCCATGGAGGGCGATGCAATTGTGCCCCTAGACCCAGATACTTGGCTGGGACCAAACAGCCGCAACGCTGCCCTTTTAGCTGCTGGCGCGTTATGCAGTGGGGTGGATGCTGTGTTAGCCAATGCAGACACCCGAGTCTTCTGCGCGGTCAGGCCGCCCGGACACCATGCGGAAATAGACAGCGCCATGGGCTTTTGTATCTTTAACAGTGTTGCCGTTGGGGCAATGGCAGCGCTTGAACACGTTGATATAAATCGCGTCGCCATCCTCGACTTCGATGTCCACCACGGTAACGGCAGCGTAGATATTTTTAAGGATCGCCCAGAAGTATTGGTCTGCTCGAGCTTCCAGCACCCCTACTACCCATACCGCCATGCAGACACCCAGCGGACAAATATAGTCAACACGCCTCTAGAAGAAGGCAGCAACGGCAACCACTTTAGACGCGCCATTGAGAAAAGCTGGCTCCCTGCCATTGAGCAACATAAACCGGATTTAATTTTTGTTTCGGCAGGTTTTGACGCACACCAATTAGACCCACTGGCATCGCTAAATTTACTGGAAGAGGATTTTATTTGGGTCACCAACCTCATCACCAGTGCCGCCAACCAATACTCCAAGGGGCGAATTATTTCTACGCTTGAAGGCGGCTATCACTTAGATGCATTGGCAAGCTCTGCAACGGCGCACATTCTGACGCTGGCCAATTAGCAAAAAAAGACGCTTCTGGGTCAATACAGCCACGCTCTAAAAGGGTTTTTCTACCGCTGATCGTGCGACATTAGCCAGCTGACACCCGCTATTCTTAATCTAGGTTTCTCAAATTTAAAAAGAGAGATCTTTCGTGAACAAATCTATTGCAGCAGTATTCATCACAGCCGCTGTACTTTTCGTCTTTGGATTTCTCTATTGGGCAGTAAACCCCCTGCCTTATTCAGCCCTAAATCAGGTCAAAAGTGAGGGCATCAGCCAACTTACTGTGGCAAAGCTGTTTCCGGAAAGTGGCGCATACCTTATACCCAGCCCCGGACCCAAAGCCCCAGGAGCGATTAGAAAAAGGGCCGGCAATCTTGCTCAGCATTGATCATAGGCCCAGCGCAGAGGGCGCGCCGTTAGATCTGTTTATTGGTTTTTTGCACAACCTAGCCACCGCTGTTTTACTGGCACTTATCCTTCGCAAGGTTAAGGAAAACGGAGAGCGGATGAAGGTTGTTATAGTCAGCGGCGTGTTAGCAACCGTACTCATTAACGGCAGTGAAGTGATCTGGTGGTTTCAACCCTTGAACTGGGTGGCGTACCACGCGCTGTACGACATACTCTACTTCGCTATCGCTGGCGCGTTGTTGTGTCGTTTACTGCCTAGTGAGGAAGGGGTTGTTAACGAGTAGCATGGTAGCATGGCTAACAAATGGTCTGATGAGGCGTCATAACCTCATCAGACCTGCATTGGTGAGACACTGATGTTAGGCGCTAAACGCGACCCAAACTTTGTCCACCGCCATCGCAGTATAGGCGCTCGCCTGTTAAGTAAGAATTTTGCTCACCCACCAAAAAACGCACTACATTAGCCACGTCTTCCGGCTGGCAGACACGACCAAACGGCATGCTTTCATCTAGTGAACGAATGTCTTCTACGCCTTGTACAGCATGAATCAATCGTTTCCCCATATCTGTGTCCACTAGACCAGGTGCGACTATGTTGACACGAATACCGTGAGCGCGCTCTTCCTTAGCCAAGGTATAAGCCAAAGCTTCCATTGCGGTTTTGCCCATATTGTAAGGCGCTCCATGACTGCCTAACGATCGGGTAGCCACACTGGAAATCATGATGATGTCGCCACGGGCTTCACCACGCATTTTGGGTATAACCAGCCCTGCCAGATAATGAGGTCCAAATGCGTGGGTTGCTATAACCCGGCGCATTTCAGCAGGCTCAGTGTCTACTACCGCTTGGCCACGGCTAGCAATACCGGCATTGTTGATTAAGATACTGATGGCACCAAAATCGGCCTCAATGGCCGCAACCATTTCTGCATCTTGATCATAGTCATCTACTGATGCGGCGTAGGCCTTTGCCTTGCCACCTGCGGCAACAATCTGATCAACCACCTCTTGGGCAGACTCCGCGTCCCGACGATAATTTACCGCAACAGTTGCACCGTCTGCGGCTAATGCCAACGCTATACCGCGGCCAACACCACGACCGCCCCCTGTGACCAAGGCCACTCTTCCTGATAATGACATTTCTTCTCCCTGTATATTTTTACGCAGGCCAAATTTCATTGGCCATAAACTTGGTTATTGGCCTTTAAATTCCGCATCGCGCTTTTGCAAGAATGCCGAAACACCTTCACGAAAATCATCTGAGCGGCCCGCTTCGTTCTGCAACTGCGCTTCTAGCTCTAATTGTTGCTCATAAGAATTAGACCAAGTCTGCCAATAGGCTTTGCGAATAAGTGTTAACGAGCGTGGTCCGTTAGCTAGGCGCTGGGCTACTTCTAACGCGCCTTTCTCTAAGCTTTCGCCGTCGTCAAATAGTCTGTTTACCAAACCCCATTCTTGGGCTTGCTCTGCGCCCAAGCGCTCGGCCAACATGGACAACTCCATAGCTCGGCCCCAGCCAATCATACGTGGCAGCAAGAATGTAGCGCCGCCATCTGGAATTAGGCCAATGCGCGCAAAGGCCTGCAAAAAGAACGCATTTTTAGAGGCGCAAACAATGTCGCCCATCATGGCAAAACTCATGCCTACGCCAGCCGCTGCGCCATTAATGGCGGTGACCATGGGCATTTCTAAACCGCGGAGCTCGAACATCAGTGGGTGATAGCTGTTACGCAAGCTAGACCCTGCCTCGCCGGACTTACGATCTGCGTCGTCGTCTTGGAGGTTTGCACCAGCACAAAATGCACGCCCGTTACCGCTGAGCAAAAGACAGCGTACGTCGCTACCTTTCGCCTTAATCTGAGCTACAGCGTCGGCAAAATCTCTCAGCATCTGACCGCCCATGGCGTTCATAACTTCAGGATGGTTAAACTTCAAAACCGCCACACGACCAACAAATTCTAAATGCATTCTTTCCATAGCAAATCTCCCTTATTACTTTTTTTACTTTTTCTTAATGACAAAAGACTACCTCAAAGCCCAGCAATGATCACGCAAATGGGCATAACATAACCAGTAACTCAACGTTGCGTGGCGAGCAGGTTACGTACCCTGTGGCCCTTTGCTATGCTGGGGTGATGCATAGCCCTAATAAAAAAGCTCTAATAAATAAAACCAAACGAAGATAGCCCTATCAAAAACAGTGAATCCAGCCACGGACATGACCAAGGTCATGGACACAGTCATAGTCATAGTCACGGCCACTCTCACCACCATCACAGTGGCGACAAAAAAGCGCTGAAGAAGGCGTTTATCCTTATCTCAACCTTTATGTTTGTGGAATTAGGTGTGGGCATCTGGACCAATGCTTTGGTCTTATTAGCCGACGCCGGACACATGTTTTTGGACGCCACAGCCCTGGGCCTAGCTTGGTGGGCGGCGCACATTGCTGACCGTGGTTTTGATCAAAAATTATCCTATGGCTATCACCGCTTTCAAGTATTGGCCGCCTTTGTGAACGGTCTAACCCTGGTGGTGCTTGTTATTTGGATCAGCGTGGAAGCCACTATGCGATTGTTCTCTCCCGAAGCCATGCTGCCACTGCCCGCGCTGCTCGTTGCAATTGCCGGGTTTGTGGTAAATCTAATCGCCTTCCGCTGGCTTCATGACACCAGTGGCAACACCAATATTCGTAGCGCAGCACTGCACGTGTTAGGCGATTTGCTCGGCTCTACCGCGGCCATTGCTGCCTCATTAGCGGTACTTATGTTCGGCTGGCTGTACGCAGACCCTGTGCTGACGCTGCTCATTGTGGTCATTCTTTCTCGAGGGGCTTACTACGTTGTCAAAGAGTCCGCGCACATTCTTTTGGAGGGCGTCCCGGAAGGCGTAGATCTTATGGAGATAAAAACGACGCTAGCCGATGAAGTATCTGACGTTATTCAGATACACCATGTACACGCTTGGGGACTCACCGCCGAAAAGCCACTACTCACGTTGCACGCATTGGTGAATGAGGGCGCGAAAGTTCAAGTGGTGATAGAAGACATCAAGCGGGTACTGCGCAACGTTTACAATATTGAGCATTCAACTATTCAGGTTGAAATTGGACCCTGCCCGGATGATCACGGCGAACACGAACATGACGAACATAGTCACTAGCAGCTTGTCCGAGAAACGCCGTGGCGGGGCACCACAACCATGGCCCAACGCCATTGTGTTAACCGGTGGCTAATAAATCCAACGCTCTGTCTATTAACGGTTTCATTGACAGCGCTGTGGTTTCCCACACTTCGTCTTCGCGCTTGCCACGTCTATGCAAACTCAAATTCAGCCCACTGATAATGGCGAATTTATAAGCAGCCAGCGCTCGGTACCAATTGATGTTTTGCACTTCTTGACCATAAGCATTTTGATACAGGTCAATCAGCGTATCTGGTGTTAAAAACATTGTGCGGTCGGTATTTTCCACCCACGCCTGCTCATCACTGAACGTACAAATCCAACCCACATCGTTCAAAGTTGCGCCAACGCCAGTTAATTCCCAGTCTATTAACGCAAGCAATTGAGCATCTTTGGAGGCAAATAAATTGGCGGTTTGGAAGTCGCCATGAAAAATGCCGACCGGCGCATTTTGCGGCACAGTGTCTAGCAATCTTTGGCGCACCGTAGGCACATCTTTCAGCCGCTCCGGTTCTGCCGCCTTGGCATAAAACCTGTCCCAACGAGTTACATCGTCAGCAAAGGGTACGGGGTCACCCAAGTATGGCACCTCGCTTATATCAACCTTATGCACAGCGGCTAATGACGACATGGCTTGGCGACCGAACTCATGAATTTGATCCGCGCTCAGGTTAGATCCCCAATCTTCAGCGCCCAAGCGCATAACATCGCCTTCTAACCAAGGTACAACAAAATAGGGACTACCAAACCACTGCTCATCGTCACCTGACCATTTCACTGAGCAATGGGGCACATCGGTACCGTCCAAAGCATTAAGTACAGCCACTTGTCGCAGCACGTCGGCGGTACCTACCCAGTTCACTCCAGGTGGCGGCAAACGAATAAACCATGAATCTACCTGACCTGCGCAAGCCACACGAAAGCCATAGGCAAATCCCGCATGGCCGGGCATGGTGATAACTTCCTGTATCTCTACAGGCGACGGATAGCGCGCCTCGCAAAAAGGTTTTAAGCGTGCCCTAAGTTCTTCTAACTCCATCCCCTACTCCCCAAGAGTTTTTTTCGGATCTAGATCGTTGACAACCTATCCCCTGTATTTTGCACCCACAGGGCGAGCACTATGCCCGCCCTATTCCGAAAAAATAAGGGTTTAGTCTGCCGCGTTCTTATCGAATTGATCGCGCAGTACGCGCTTAAGGATTTTGCCGCTTGGATTGCGAGGAATCGCGCTCACAAACTCAACAGCCTTAGGTTGTTTGAAGCGAGCCAGTTTGCCCTGACAAAACTCCATCACATCTGCCTGCGTAATATTTTCGTCTGTAGCTACTACTATAGCTAATGGCGACTCGCCCCAACGCTCGCTCTGCTGGCCAATTACCGCAGCTTCGCTGATGCCCGGATGCTCTGATAAAACGCCCTCTATCTCAGCAGGATAAACATTTTCACCGCCGCTAATGATCATGTCTTTAATCCGATCTTGAATAGACACAAAGCCTTCTTCATCCATAATTGCGATATCGCCAGTATGCAGCCACCCGTTCACTATGGTCTCGGCTGTGGCTTCTGGGCGATTCCAATATTCGACCATGACGTGTTCACCACGAACCAGAACCTCACCGGCCACACCAGGAGGACAGTCATTACCTTTCTTGTCAGCAATTCGCACTTCGGTATGGAAAAAAGCCTTGCCGGTAGATTCTGGTCTTGCCAGCGCATTCTCTGCATCCATCAGACAAGTAGGCCCACAAGTCTCTGTTAATCCATAAACCTGCTGAATACCGATATTCATATCATGGAAGATCTTCGTCAACGCAGGGGGCACAGGCGCTGCACCGGTCATAATCCAGCGTAAACTAGAGTAATCAAAACGCTCAAAATTGGGCACTTGGAGCATGAAACTCAACATTGCTGGCACAGCTAAACCGCTGGTGATTTTCTCTCGCTCGATGGTCTCCCAAGCGCTCACCGGATCGAAGGAGCGCATAACTACTGAAGTTACGCCTCTATAAACATTCACCGCCAGCGGCGTTAACGCCCCCACATGGAACATTGGCAAACAGGCCAAATAGCGCTCTGGATCGTGGTAAATGGCAGTGGCCGAAATACTCAACAGCCCCCAAATTGAAGTGTGGTGAGTATGCACAACACCTTTGGGCAACCCCGTAGTACCAGAGGTATACATGATGTAGAGCATGTCGTGGTCTGCGGCGGTGACTTCGGGCTCATTAGTTGAGGCTGCGTCGCGGAAGCCGCGATAGCTCTCGGCAAAATAAGCCACGTCACCATTGGTCACTTGCAACCATTGCTGGATATCTGTTTTATCGCCACGGCTATGCAGTTCTGCAACGGTATCGACAAACTCATTGTCAAATATCAATCGACTAGTGCCACTGTCTTTGAGAATAAACTCTAGCTCGTCGGCTACCAAACGCCAGTTCAGGGGAACAACTACCGCGCCAATTTTAGCAAGGGCGTAATAAGACTCCATAAACTCACTGGAATTCATGAGCAACAAACCCACGCGCTCGCCCTTTTCAACGCCTGCTTCAACAAACGCATTAGCCAGCTGGTTACAGCGCAAGTTCAGCGCTTTAAAGGTGAGCCTTAAACTGCCATCGCTCTCAACATAGGCCTCTCGATCAGGCGACAGAAACGCGCGTTTACTCAGAAATAGCCCTAAATTATTTTTCATTATTCTCTCGTGCACAGTTTTATATAGAAGCCCTATTGTTGACCAAACTTTTGCTCAATAACAGGGGCTGAGCGCAGGAACTCGCGCCGGTGTTTTATTTGCGGTCAGCCCCCAGAGTCAGCGCAAAAAAAAGTCGTACATAAAATATCTCGGCCCAAAGCGGCAATTGGCCCGACTAAGGGTAGCCAGTAGTGCGCAAACCCTAAGGCATAGTGGAGTACTCATCGAATAGGCACTTTATCTATGCAACCTAGAATCAGCATGATTTCTCTTGGCGTCCTAGACCTTCAGGCGTCCGTCGAGTTTTACGCCCGGGGCTTAGAACTACCCCGCTTAGCACCATTCAACGATGAGATAGCGTTCTTTAACTTGAACGGCACGTGGCTGTCTCTTTATCCGTGGGACAAGCTAGCGAAAGACGCCCAGGTGCCGCCGCAAGGTAACGGGTTTCGTGGCATGGCGCTGGCCCACAATGTCAGTAGCAAGGCGCAAGTAGACGCACTTATAAAGCAAGCCGTCAGTGCCGGGGCAAAGCTGATCAAACAACCGGAAATGGTTTTTTGGGGCGGCTATTCAGGCTACTTCGCAGATCTAGATGATCACCTTTGGGAAATAGCCTGGAACCCACATGCGTGGGTTGGGCCAGAAAACCTTTAAAAGAGGCTGATCAATCCGACCAAAATCACTCAAATACTTACAATGCCACTGAAGTGTAGGGGGTAGACACGGCAAAAATTTCGTGCAACCCTTGTCCACCCTTTGTACCTGTACAATTATCGCAATGACTCTTTCAGGCAATACAAACGACTACTATCGCATTGGTAGTGTCGCATCTTTAACGGGCATAGCCGTTGAGCGCCTGCGTGCATGGGAAAGACGTTATCAATTTAGCCCTGCCTACAAAGACGGCAAAACGCGCTTTTACAGCAAAGATCAGCTTGAAATACTCAAAAAAATCAAACACTTAATTGATCAAGGGCAAACCATATCCAGTGTTATTAACTTAACCGAAGATCAGCTTGATGCACGCTCTGGCAGCGCCCAAAGCGCACCACAAGAACAGAACTTAGTCGGCCAGTCACCACGAATTGGTTTGATTGGCGCCAATTTATTGCAGTTAGAACAACGGGTTAGCGACAATCAGCGTCTTGATATTGTGTCACGATGGGCCAACTTAGATGCGTTTCTTAGAGAACTGGGCGAACAAATCAGTTCAACGAGCGATATGGACGCACCACAGGTATTAGTACTGCAACTTCCTGTGCTTACAGAACAAGCAATTAAGCAAGCCCAGCAGGCTTTGCCTAATACAAAGATCGTCACCCTTTATCAGTTCGCTACGGCCCATCAAATCAGCCGTTGCCAAGAGCAACAAGTTTCGACCCTGAAGTGGCCCCTGTCCTGGGCGGAAATAGAATATACCTGCATCAACGAGTTTGGCCTGCCGAGGTTATATGGCGTCAGCGCCCCTCGTCGCTTTAGCGATGAGGAGCTGATTGCCATTGCGGCAGAAGACCAAGATCCAAACCAGTGCGCCCAGCACCTAGTTGAGCAAATACACCAACTCAACGCTTTAACCGACTATTTGCAGAATTGTGCAGGCGAAGAAGAAGTTAAGGAAAACGGTGACAAGCGCGAGGCATTACAAGCGTTGGCTCAAACCCGAACAGAAACGGCTCAAGCAAGAGCCCAACTTGAAACAGCCCTAGACACTTTGATTACCGCAGCCTACAAACAGCAGGCTAATGCGCCAAGCCGGGCGCAAAGCATGCGCCCTGAAGGTTTTTCCACTCACTAGCCGCGTAAACCAGCCGCTCAGTGATCAATTTCTAATGACTTTTGCAAAAAAACGTACATAACCTGTACAAAAAGCCAAATACTTGTTGATTTAGTAATTTTGTACTGTACACTTCTTGACATATTCCAGTTTTAGGCGCGCTCTCAACTCAAAACACCCTTCCTTACAGTGTCCTTCCCCCCGAAGTCGAGTTGTTTTCAGACAATTGAGTCTGACGCGCCTTTTTTATTCAAGCCCTCTAAGCCACCCCGAACCAAGTTCGGGGGGCTTAGAGCGATTCTTCTAACTAATAACTCAAAAATTCTAATGCCGCCTCGGCGCGTAAGGTGATGCCTTCTTTCTGAGCATCCAAATCTACATCACGATCTTCACCCATAGCACCCACCAAATAACGCTTGTACACGCCTTGACCAATTGCCGCCAAACGCCAGTGCGAAAACGCTCTGTAGTAGTTAATGTCCGACAAATCTCGCCCAGATGCTTCTGCGTATAAGTCAGACAAAGTTTCGCGGCTACAAAATCCACCAGCGGCGGTAGGTACCACATCTTCTTCGCCCTCTCCCGGCTGTACCCAAGAGTTAAGCAAATAACCTACATCGGCCAATGGATCGCCTAGGGTACAAAGCTCCCAGTCTAAAACCGCAGCAATTTTGCCCTGCCCCACAATCATATTACCCAAACGATAATCACCGTGAACAATGGTAGCGCCCACTTGCTCGGGCATTCGCTCGGCAAGCAACCGTGTACTTTCGTCCATGGCTGGTACTTCATGGGTCTTGGTAGCTGCCCATTGCTTAGTCCAGCGGTTCATTTGACGCTGCAGGTATGCCTCTTTACGACCTAAATCGCCCAAACCCACTTGGTCTGGATCCATATCATGCAGGGCTGCAAGCACTTCAATGACACTGGCACCCAGCGTTGCACGCTCGCTCATTGGCACAGGTTGAGTGACTTCTGCATCATGTAAAACCGGCCCGCTGACATAGTCCATCACATAAAAAGGCGCATCGTTTACAGACACGTCAGTGCACAGACCAATAGTTCGGGCTACCGGCACGGTGGAGTTACTCAACGCTGAAATAATTTTGTGCTCGCGCCCCATATCATGTGCACTTTCAAGTACGTGACCCAAAGGCGGACGACGCAGTACGTAAATACGGCCTTTGGCATCTTTCACACCATAGGTCAGGTTGGAGTGCCCACCGGCAATGAGGTCGAATTCTAAAGGCAGCGCCAAATCTGCAATATGCGATTGCATCCAAGCTGTAACCGACGCCACGTTAATGCCCTGAATATCCCCTGCGCTTGCTAAAGCCATGCCGCTCTCCTGATGTTATTTTATTTTGTTAGACGCGCCCTTTCCGCGCAAAAGCATAAAAGCGCTTTTAGCATTTGGTCCTGCATGCGTGCTCGGCTACCAAATCACTGCCATCTTCGGAAAGGAATAATACCCGCATCTGAAACATTTGTAGGCATTTGTCGTAATTTATAAACGCATCAGCAGCGCCTTCGCTAAGCAGTTTAGCTAAACAACAGCGCCGCTACTCTTCATACATTTTCGGCAAAAGTGTAGAGTCCCCAGATGGATTTTTTTGTTGGCGTAAATTTTTTCTTTCAAGGCATCGTACTGGCCAATAAGCCGGGCTTGCGCCGCTATTTTTGGCTGCCGGTAGGTATTGGGCTTTTCCTTACTTCGGTGACTTTGTACTTTTTTGGCACAAGTATTATTGCAGCGGCCACCCCAGACTTACCCGATTGGCTGAGCTGGCTAGCGTGGATTATTGTACCGATACTCTTCGTCTTACTGGCGTTAGTCTCTGCTTGGTCCGTGAGCTTTATTACAATCATCATCGCCTCCCCCCTCTTTAGCGGCCTAGCCAGCGAGGTTGAAAAACAAGCCCATAGCACGCCCCCTTCCACGCCATCAGAATTAGACAGTCCGTCTGCTAACAACAATAGCTTTATGTCTCTAATGAACAGTGTCTTGAAGGATCTTGGCCGCGAACTACGCAAGCTGCGCTATCACCTGCCACGCCTCCTAGGCCTAGTTATTCTTAGCTTTATCCCCGTGATAAATCTCATTGCACCACTAGTCGGCGGCTTATATGGCGCGTGGATTATGTCAGTGCAATTTTCTGACTATGCCGCTGACAATAACAACATCAGCTTTACAGATTCTCTGGCGCAACTGAAAAAGAACCTGCTGCCTTCTATGGGCTTCGGCGCAATGACCAGCTTAGCCATGGCAATACCACTGCTTAACTTCTTCCTACTACCCGCAGCGGTAGCCGGCGGCACATTACTGTGGCGTCACAACCAAACCAACGAGACTGAATAACCCCGTACAACCGCCGCTGCCACCGCCTTGACACCCAAGCCTGCCTTGAACGCCGCCAGGTATAGCGTCAAATTTGCCCGCGCCTCCGGGACTTGTGCAACCTATCCAAGGGCGTATTATCATCAGTACGTCATTTTTAAATGATTCCTATTGTTTTATCGGAGCACACACATGTACCGCAGCTTCTTTTCTACAGCCTTGTCCAAATTTTTGTCTATAGCACTGGTCATTTGCGGCTCACTGCTGAGCATCAATTCCTACGCAGAAAGAATTGATAACTTTGTATTGCTTGACCACAACGGCGACGCTCAGAACCTTTATTACCATCAAGATGCCAGCGCCATTGTGATCATGATTCAAGGCAATGGTTGTCCAATCGTGCGCAACGCTTTGACTGACTACAAGCAAGTACGTGACGAGTTCGAGTCTCAAGGCGCTAAGTTCTTCATGCTCAATTCAAACCTGCAGGACACCCGCAGCGCCATTGCACTTGAGGCAAAAAAATACAGCATCGACATGCCCATCATGCATGATGAAACGCAGCTTATCGGTGAAGCACTTAACCTAGTGCGTACCGCTGAAATATTGGTGATTAATCCAAAGACATGGAACATCGAATACCGTGGCCCAATTAACGACCGCCAAGTCTACGAGCGCCAAAAGCAGGAAGCTTCCGCGCACTACGCTAAAGACGCAATCCGCGACGTTATTGCCGGCAACACAGTAGCCGTTGCTCAGCGCGATGCCATTGGCTGCCTTATTAACTTCGCTGAGAAGAACGGTGCACACGAACAAATCAGCTACACAGAAACCATTGCGCCTCTGTTACAAGAGAAGTGCGTGGTTTGTCACACCGATGGCGGCATTGGCCCCTGGGCAATGTCTAGCTATGAATTAGTGCGCGGCTTTGCACCCATGATGCGTGAAGTGATCCGCACTAAGCGCATGCCACCTTGGCACGCTGACCCACATGTGGGTGTTTGGAAAAACGACAAATCATTAAGCATTGAGCAGACCCAAACGTTAGTCCATTGGATTGAAGCCGGCGCCCCACGCGGCGAAGGCGTAGACCCATTAAAGGGACTTTCTATTGCACAAGTAGAATGGCCACTGGGTGAGCCTGACCTAATATTGGAACTGCCTGAATACACAATCCCAGCTTCTGGCGTGGTTGAGTACAAGTTCCCAAGATTAGCCAACCCGTTAGACACTGGTGTTTGGGTTAAGTCCGCAACGGTAATTGCCGGCAACAGAGAAGTGGTCCACCATATTTTAGCTGGCTCCATTGATGCTGGTGCATCGGCAGAAAAGCGCGACAGCGGCGTATTTGATAACTATCTAATTGGTTACGCACCAGGCAATGAGTCCAATGTTTTCCCAGCAAAAACAGGCGTTTACATAGCACCCGGCGGTGAATTCACTTTCCAAATTCACTACACACCCAACGGTCTTGAGAGTGTAGACAACTCTAAAATCGGTTTGTATTTTCACGAAGAGAAGCCAGAGAACTTTTACCGTCAAGACGTGGTGATTAATCCCACCATCAGTATCCCAGCCAATACCGCACGGCACCCTGAAGTGTCTTATTTTGCCTTCGACAAGCCCGCGCTGCTGCACGACTTAGTCCCACACTCACACTACAGAGGTGTTGCGTCTAAGTTTGAACTGATCAAGCCAGATGGCAGCAAGGAACTCATCCTTTCAGTGCCTAACTATGACTTTAACTGGCAGCGTACTTACGAGTTGGTAGAGCCAAAGCAAATTGAAGCTGGGTCTAAGCTGGTGCATACCACTTGGTATGACAACTCCACTGCAAACAAGAGCAATCCTGACCCAGACCGAAACGTCACTTGGGGCTTACAAAGCTGGGATGAAATGCTTTACGGCGCGTTTAGTTATACCTTGGTTAATGAAACAACAGAAGCGCCAATACACGACAAGGGCCTAGCGCAATTGACCCAGTACTTTGGCTTTATCGACAAAGATCTAGACGGCAAATTAAGTTGGAAAGAACTGCCCAAACGTATGAAAAAGCAGTTAGTGCAGGGCTTCAAAGCCGTAGACACCAATGGCTGTCTCTTATACACATCTCCGAGCCCACGAGACGGACTCCTATCTCG
>CAJXUL010000022.1 GCA_913060615.1 uncultured Gammaproteobacteria bacterium
ACTTCTGTGCCCCGAGGTTTGGCGGCGCTAATCGCAGCGGTGAATAGTGCGCCACTGCCGTCGAAGATATTAATCTCATCGCCAACATTTAGTCTTAGAGCTCGGCAAAGATAATTAGACCGCTCAGAATTGAGCTGAATCTGGGCCCCGACTTGGTGGGGGCCTTGAACATAAAAGAGGCTGAATCTGGGCAATATCGACCTCTTAGTTATGGCTATTTATAGCCTAGGTTCGCACATATTCTGGAGCTAGCACCCCATCTGTTGAGCGTATAAAAGTGCAGTCCGGGTGCGCCTAATTCAAATAATCGTTCACATAAACGTGTGACAATCTCAACACCGAATTTAGTCAGATCTGCTTCATCATGCTGTTTATCACTCAACGCGTGATCGAGCCAACGCGGAATATCTGCGCCTGCTTTGCCGCTAAAGCGGATCAGTGATGCATAGTTAGTAATGGGCATAATTCCGGGAATGATCGGAATATCAATATCATGTTTCTGACACCCATCTAAAAAGTAAGCATAGGCTTCGGCATTATAGAAATACTGAGTAATAGCGGTATCTGCGCCGGCATCTACTTTTTGTTTAAAAAAGTTGAATTCATCTGCGGCGGAAGGTGAATCTGGATGGATTTCTGGGTATGCACCCACAACGATGTTGAAGTGGTCTTGAAATTTGTCTTTTACTAGGCTGATCAGATCTTTCGCATAAGTAGGTTGTTGCCCCTGCCCTGAAGGTTGGTCTCCACGTAGGCAAAGCAATTGTTTGACGCCACTGTCTTTGTAGGTTTGGACCATATCCAGCACTTCTTCATCGCTGGTTGTTCCTGAGGAAAGGTGGGGTACTGCATCGATGTTTTGCTTGAGTAACCGTTGTACTACTTGCTTAGTACCTTCTTTAGTCGAGCCACCTGCGCCGTAAGTCACGGAGACAAAGTCAGGATTTAGGGCCGCTAGCTTGTTAGCTGCGCCTGCAAGAAGCTTATCTTGACCCTCTAAATCTCTAGGCGGGAAAAACTCAAAGCTAAGGGATTTTTTTGTTGCTTCGTGGGTAGTCTGATGAGGCATGAGGATTCTCGCTTAAGCTCTGCAAGGGGAGCCGTCTTATAATTCTAAAAGGCAATTCTAAAAGGCAATTTGCTTATGCCTTATTAAGCCTTAACGCAGTATGGCTCTGAGTAAATCTACGGTTAAATTTACTCAGAGCCTATTAGCTTCTGCGTTTAGCCGGCAGCCGCTGCTAGCGCCTCAGCTTTATCAGTTCTTTCCCAGCTAAAGTCGCAATCCGTTCTACCAAAGTGACCGTATGCAGCTGTATCTAGGTAGATTGGGCGTTTCAGATCTAGCATCGCTATAAGGCCCTTAGGTCGCAAATCAAAGTGCTCACGCACAAGCTGAATGATTCGCTCATCGCTGATAGTGGCAGTGCCAAAGGTGTCGATGCTGATAGATGTTGGCTCCGCTACGCCAATAGCATAGCTAACTTGAATTTCACAACGCTTAGCTAAGCCGGCAGCGACAATATTCTTGGCTACATATCTACCTGCATAGGCGGCAGAGCGGTCAACCTTAGATGGGTCTTTGCCCGAGAAAGCACCGCCGCCATGACGAGCCATACCGCCGTAAGTATCAACGATGATTTTTCGACCTGTAAGACCACAGTCACCCACAGGGCCACCAATAATGAACTGGCCTGTTGGATTGATATGGAATTTGGTTTCGCTAGAAATCCAGTTCTGCGGCAGTACCGGTTTCACAATTTCTTCCATGACCGCTTCGCGTAACTGCTCTTGAGTTACGTCTGGGTCGTGCTGAGTTGAAAGTACAACTGCTTCAATGGCCACAGGACGACCTTCGTCATCGTAGCTAAAAGTAAGCTGGCTCTTCGCGTCAGGGCGCAGAAAGCCTAGTGAACTGCGTCGGGCTTCCGCCTGGCGTTGTACTAATCTATGTGCGAATACGATTGGCGCAGGCATTAGTACGTCGGTTTCGTCAGATGCGTAGCCAAACATTAGTCCTTGGTCGCCAGCACCTTGCTCATGGTCGGATGTTTCATCTACACCCATAGCGATGTCAGATGATTGTTGGCCTAATGCGTTTACGACAGAGCACGATGCTGGGTCAAAACCAACTTCCGGACCATTGTAGCCAATGTCATTTACGATTTTTCGTACCAAGCTGTCTACATCAACCTTTGCGTTACTGCGAATTTCACCAGCAACAACTACAAGACCTGTCTTAATGAGAGTTTCGCATGCCACGCGAGATTCTGGATCTTGGGCGAGCATTGCATCTAGAATTGCGTCTGAAATTTGGTCAGCAACCTTATCGGGATGGCCTTCGGAAACTGACTCGGAAGTGAATAAGTGTTTATCGGTCATGCTTAACTACCTGTTTTAAGGATCTTTTAGGATCTTTTTGTTGTGTTCATTATGAAGCGCCAAATCGAGGCGCAGTAAAGGCGGTCGAAGGCGCAGAGTCTAATAGAGTCAGTCGATGGATGAAACGAACTATTTAGCATTTTTATATATTCAATGTTTGCAGCGAAGCGAGCAAAACTTGACAATAGTGCTCCGCAAACACCCAGAGCTTATATATGTCCTCTTCGAGAAACTTGCTTGCCAATGCGATTCGTGTCCTTTCAATGGAAGCGGTGCAAGCTGCCAATAGTGGGCACCCTGGTGCGCCGATGGGCCTGGCCGACGTAGCTGAGGTGTTATGGAGAGACTTTCTTTCGCATAATCCGGCAGATTCCACGTGGATGAATAGAGACCGTTTTGTGCTTTCCAACGGTCACGGGTCAATGTTGCTTTATAGCTTGTTGCACCTCACTGGCTACGACGTCAGCTTGCAGGACTTGCAGGATTTTAGACAACTACACTCCAAAACCGCAGGTCACCCAGAATATGGTGAGTGTCCTGGCGTAGAAACCACTACTGGCCCTCTTGGCCAAGGTATTGCGACAGCTGTGGGCATGGCCCTTGCTGAGAAAAAGCTCGCTGCAGAATTTAATACTTCGGAATTTGATTTAGTTGATCACCGAACTTGGGTGATTGTAGGTGACGGTTGCTTAATGGAGGGCATCTCCCATGAGGCTGCCTCGCTAGCCGGCACTTTGGCGCTAGATAAGTTGATTTGTATCTATGATGACAACGGTATCTCAATAGACGGAGAGGTGGACGCTTGGTTTAACGAAGATGTTCCTGCTCGGTTTGAAGCATACGGCTGGCGCGTTATACGCAACGTTGATGGACATGATGCGGAAGAAATTACTAAAGCCTTGTCCAATGCGGCAAAAAGCGATGGTCGTCCAACATTAGTATGCTGCAAGACCACAATCGGATTTGGTTCGCCGAGTAAGCAAGGTACCGCAAGTGCTCACGGCTCTGTCTTAGGCCGCGAAGAAATTGAACTAACGAAAGCTGCCTTAGGTTGGGCGCATGAAGGCTGGGATATCCCAGAAGATGTTTATCAGGCTTGGAATCAACGCGAGGCAGGTGCGCTGCGGCAACATGCTTGGCAGCAGGTGCTAGACGGCTACAGCACTGCGCACCCTCAACAGGCCGCAGAGTTTGTTCGCAGAATGCGCGGCGAACTGCCTGCTAATTGGCAAGAATCAATTCAAGCATTTGCTGAAAAAGAACAGCAGTCGCCAGCCAATTTGGAAACGAGAAAATCTTCTCAAGCATGTATTTCGGCAATTGCAGCGGGTGTGCCTGAGCTTTTTGGTGGGTCCGCAGACCTTACCGGGTCGAACAATACCCGTTGGGCTGAAGCAACTGACGACCAGCATATGAGTTATGGTGTGCGCGAGTTTGGCATGACTGCAATCAGTAATGGTATTCAATTACATGGCGGCTATCGACCGTTTACCGGAACGTTTTTGATATTCATGGAGTACGCGCGTAATGCCGTACGCTTGGCCGCGTTGATGAAGGTACCAAATATTTTTGTTTACACTCACGACTCGGTGGCTGTCGGTGAAGATGGGCCAACCCATCAACCTGTAGAGCAAATCACCAATTTACGTACTACACCAAATCTCCATACGTGGCGCCCCTGCGACACCGTAGAGTCTGCTATTGCTTGGCAGTCTGCGGTTGCGAGTACCGATAGCCCGAGCGCGTTGATTTTTACCCGTCAAAAGACGGTTGCTCAGGCGCGAGATAAAGCTACATTCGACAATATACAATGGGGTGGCTATGTCTTGCGGGACACTGACGGTCAGCCAGATGCCATTGTTATAGCGACTGGGTCAGAAGTGGAGTTAGCGGTAGCCGCAGCTGAATCTCTTGCCAGCTCTAATGTAAAAGTTAGGGTGGTTTCTATGCCTTGTGTGGAAGTATTTGCCGCGCAATCTGCACAATACAAAGAGTCGGTGCTGCCAAATGCAGTGCGTGCTCGTGTTGCTGTAGAAGCTGGCCACCCAGATTTTTGGCATCGCTTTGTTGGTTTAGACGGAATTGTAGTTGGCATAAGTTCTTTCGGTATGTCCGCGCCTGGGCCGCAAGCCATGGCTGAGTTAGGCATCACTACAGAAAACGTTGTGCAGCAAATACGCAATGTTATTGGCGCTACCGGCTAATTCCAATTAATCAAGCCGGTCTGCTTCAGCACCGGCTAAATTGTTAGTTAAGCACAGTGAAAGTTTAGCAAGAGCGAGAAAAGTTACATGCATTTGCCATTTATAAGATCCGTTAAGGACGTAGAGTTACGCAATCAAAAAGTTTTAGTGCGCGCTGATCTCAACGTGCCGATAAAAAATGGTGTGGTGACAAGTGATGCTCGGATAACAGCGTCTTTGGCAACAATTAAGTTCGCGTTAGATGCAGGCGCTAGTGTTGTTGTAATGTCGCATTTAGGTCGGCCCACTGAAGGCCAATACGTTGATGAATTTTCTTTAGCGCCTGTGGCGCAGAGACTCGGCCAATTGCTAGGACGAAATGTGCCACTGTTGGCGCAGCCTGAAGATTGCCCGTCGATAGATTTTGGTGAAATCGGTCTACTTGAAAACGTTAGATTTCTTGCCGGCGAAAAGAGCAACTCAGCTGAATTGAGTCAGCGCTTGGCTGATCAATGCGACGTTTTTGTTATGGATGCGTTTGGTACAGCTCATCGAGCACATGCATCTACCCATGGAGTTGCTGAGCGAGCGACTACGGCTTGCGCTGGATTATTGTTAGATGCCGAACTCAAGGCATTTCAAACAACATTAAGTGCGCCCCAAAAACCCATGGTAGCGATTATTGGCGGTGCCAAGGTCTCAACTAAATTAGAAGTCTTAGGTTCTCTGACAGACATTGCAGATCGCATTATTGTGGGGGGCGGTATAGCGAATACATTTATTGCTGCCGCCGGCTACGACATTGGTAAATCTCTTTATGAACCTGATTTGCTCGACGTTGCAAAAACTATTGCTAGTCGAGTAGAAATTCCAATTCCAGTGGATGTTATGGTGGGCAAAGTATTTGATGAGGCGACGCCTGCCATTGTAAAAGCCATCGACAATGTGGCTGACGATGAAATGATTATGGATATTGGCCCAAAAACTGCTCGAGCCTGGGCTGAAACACTGATAGATGCTCAAACAATTATGTGGAATGGCCCATTAGGGGTGTTCGAATTTGATCAATTTGGTGAAGGTACCAGAGTGTTAGCCCAAGCCATTGCTGAAAGCAGCGCCTATTCAATAGCCGGCGGCGGCGATACACTAGCCGCCGTTGACAAGTATTCTGTTACTAACGGGATATCTTATATTTCCACAGGTGGCGGCGCGTTTTTGGAACTCGTTGAAGGTAAGGTATTGCCCGCGGTAGAAATGTTAGGGCGGCGATCAGCTTAAAACCGAGTATCAACTTCAGGTTGCATAGCGGTCGAAGGGCCGATTGAAGAAATATCTGAGAAAAATTACCAACTCAAAGTGGGGCGTTCTTGTTGAATGTCCTGAAAATGAATACTAAAGATTGCGGAGAAGAAAATGGCGCTTATTAGCTTACGTCAGTTACTAGACCATGCGGCAGAGAACGATTACGGGGTTCCTGCCTTTAACGTGAATAACCTAGAGCAGATGCGCGCCATTATGGAAGGCGCTCAGGAAACTCAAAGCCCAGTGATTGTTCAAGCGTCAGCGGGTGCGCGCAAGTATGCGGGTGCCAATTTTTTGCGCCACTTAATGTTGGCTGCCGTGGAAGAATTTCCGGATATCCCTGTTGTTATGCATCAGGACCACGGTGCTTCTGCTGATGTTTGTCAGCGTTCAATGCAGATGGGTTTTACCTCTGTAATGATGGACGGTTCTCTTCTAGAAGATCAAAAGACGCCAGCAGAGTACGAATATAACGTTGCTGTCACTCGTCGTGTTGTGGAAATGGCCCACGCCTGTGGTGTTTCTGTAGAGGGCGAGTTGGGATGTTTAGGCTCCTTAGAATCGGGTACTGCGGGCGAAGAAGATGGTGTCGGCGCTGAAGGTATTTTGACCTTAGAGCAAATGCTCACCGATCCAGAGCAGGCCGCAGATTTTGTTGCCAAGACTGGAGTAGATGCGTTGGCCATTGCGATAGGCACTTCCCACGGCGCATATAAGTTTAGCCGTCCGCCCACAGGCGATATTCTTGCTATTGAGCGCATCAAAGCAATACATGAGCGTTTGCCAAATACGCACCTAGTCATGCACGGCAGTTCTTCAGTGCCACAGGACTTGTTGGCGGAAATTAATCAATTCGGTGGAGAAATCCCTGAAACCTATGGTGTGCCAGTTGAAGAAATTCAGCAGGGTATTCGTCATGGCGTTAGAAAAATAAACATAGATACGGATCTTCGGTTGGCCTCCACCGCAGCCATTCGTAAGCACTTGGCAGTTAATCCAAGTGAATTTGATCCGCGTAAATATTTTGCCGACTCTCAGGTTGCGATGAAGAAGGTAGTGATTGATCGCTATGAGGCATTTGGCACTTCTGGCCAAGCGCCAAAGCTGCGCGTTAAGTCGCTAGAAAAAATGTTTTCTTTATATGCAGCGGGTGATCTAGACCAAGTCGTGAAGTAATGATCTTTGTGCCTGGCAAATCTGCGGTGGTGTTCAAGCTGGGTGAATATTTTGTTGCTTGAGGCTCGTGGCCTTGGGCAGTTTGACGACGCCAGCCTTATCCATGCGCTGGCATCACCGCCGCTAGATGAGCAGACCTGGTGTTCAATGGACTCGGCGCTTCTTAATGACTACAACCAGTTCTATGGTTTGCAATTTAGCGGGGTAGACCGCCACTTAACGCTGATAGAAAGTACCGGCGAGCGCATTACCCTTCAAGCTTTCGTGCCAAACGACCGTGAAATCCAAGCATGGGCGTTAGTCTGTCACGGTTATTATGATCATGTGGGTCTCTATGGCCATCTAATCAATGACCTGCTAGAACGTGATATCGCTGTGATGTCTTTTGATCAGCCGGGCCACGGCCTTTCAACTGGCGATCGAGCGAATATTGATAATTTCCAGCGGTATGTAGATGTCATACGCGTAGTGCATAAGTTCGCGGTTAAGAGTGCGTTGGACAAACCACTACATTGGTTTGGACAAAGTATGGGTGGTGCACTAGTAATGGAGTTTTGGCAGCAGCAGGCTGATGCCAAGCCTACTGGTGAAGTGGTTTTGTTAGCGCCCTTGGTTCGTCCTTATGCTTGGCCAATAATGCGCTGGGCCTTTGCATTGGCAAAACGTACTGTTGCAGCGCGGCCCAGGAATAAGTCCACGAATATGCTCAATAAAGAGTTTGTTAGCCTCTTGGCGGCAGATCCTTTGCAAGCTGACGTTCTTCCAGTTGCTTGGGTCCAGGCGATGATTAATTGGTTTACTCAATTTGAAAAATTGGCACCTTCTTCACTGCCAGTGAATATTGTGCAAGGCTATGAAGATCGTACCGTGAGTTTTCGTCACAACCTAGGCGTGCTCAATAACCATTATAAAAACGCTGCGATTCATATCATTCCCAAGGCTCGACATCATCTGGTGAATGAAACCTCTGATATTTATGCCGAGATTTGGGCATGGCTAGACGATACTTGTGATTGGTATAACGTTAAAAATTGAAGCTTGAGAGAAGGTAAATGCTAGATACAATTTTTTCCCAGAAGCAGATTCGCACAGATGCAGAAAGCCTGCAGATATGGGGCAAGGACTGGACCAATGGTTATCCTGTAGACCCTCGAGCGATCGTTTTTCCTGAAACCACTGAGCAAGTACAAGAGCTGGTGACCTATGCCATTAGTGAAGATTTAAAGCTTGTGCCGTCAGGCGGTAGAACCGGTTTGTCTGGTGGTGCCGTAGCAAGTAATTCTGAGGTTGTGGTTTCCTTCGATCGGATGAACAAAATTTTAGATTATTCGGCGAAAGATCGAATCGTTACTTGTCAACCTGGGTTGGTCACAGCTAATCTGCAACAATTTGCGAAGGGCCAAGGCTTATACTATCCGGTAGATTTTGCTTCATCCGGATCTAGTCAGATAGGCGGTAATGTAGCCACTAATGCGGGTGGTATAAAAGTTATTCGTTATGGTCTGACCAGAGATTGGGTTGCCGGCATGAAAGTGGTTACCGGCACTGGCGCACTGCTAGATTGCAATGCTGGTCTGGTGAAAAATGCCACGGGTTACGATTTTAGGCATTTGATGGTTGGGTCGGAGGGTACGTTGGGCTTAATGTGCGAGTTAGATATGCGCTTGGCGCCAATGCCTGAGCCGCAGTGCGTAATGGTTGTGGGTGTTCCCCAAGTCGCAGACCTACTGAATATACTGCATACATTTGCTGATCAAATTACCTTGTCAGCTTTTGAATTCTTTTCGGATCTGGCGCTCACCAAGGTCCAAGCTCATAGAGGTTTGACGGCGCCTTTAACAGAAGCGTTTGCTTACTACGCATTGCTTGAATTTGACGAATCATCCCTAGCATTAGCCGAAGAAGCATTTGCGCGATGCATGGATGCAGGCTGGCTGGTCGATGGGGTTGTCAGTCAGTCCGAAGCACAAGCCAAATCGCTTTGGCAGTTGCGCGAAGGTATTTCAGAAAGCCTAGCTTCTTATACGCCCTACAAGAATGATTTATCTGTGCGTATCAGCGAGGTGCCAGGATTTCTTGCCGATGTGGATCGATATGTTACTGAGTCTTATCCCGAGTTTGAGGTCTGTTGGTATGGGCATATTGGTGACGGTAATTTGCACCTGAATATCTTACGCCCTGAAGATATGGCTGTTGAAGAATTTTTTAAACATGGTCATGGCATGAGCCCCAAGATATTTGAAATTGTTGCAGCGCGCCGGGGCAGTATTTCTGCAGAGCATGGCGTGGGACTGCTAAAGCGCGATTTTCTCGGCTACACCCGAAGCGACGATGAAATTGCTTTAATGCAAGGGCTCAAAGCGCTGTTTGACCCCCATCAAATCCTCAATCCAAATAAGCTGCTAGCCACCCCCTCAAATGCAGGCAAACGGCCATAGTTGTAGGGCCTAAATATTTAGGCCGCCCTAATTGTAGGCGCGCATATTTTTGCGAATCTAGATTTTTAGGATCTCATCCGCAGTGGCAAGAAATGCAACGCTTGCACACTGCTGTGCAAACAAACCATTACACACCACGCCGGGAATGTTGTTGATCTCTGACTCTAACAATAAAGCATCGGTAATGTTGAGTTCGTGCGTGTCCAGGATCCAATTACCATTGTCAGTGATAACGCCTTGGCGCCATATGGGTTGACCGCCTAGTTGCACCAAAGCTCGAGCGACTAAACTGCGAGCCATAGGAATAACTTCAACTGGCAAAGGAAAGTTGCCGAGCTGGGTCACTAATTTGCTATGATCGGCAATGCAGACGAATTCGTCAGCACTGGCCGCAACAATTTTTTCACGAGTGAGTGCCGCGCCGCCGCCTTTAATCATTTGTCGTTGTGCGTTGATCTCGTCGGCGCCGTCGACATATACGTCAACGCGGGCTGCCGAGTTCAAATCTAAGACCTGTATGCCATGGGCTTTTAAGCGTTCGGTGGAACCTTCGCTAGAAGATACCGCGGCATCAAAGGTATGTTTGATAGTTGCTAATGCGTCGATGAAATGATTTGTAGTGGATCCGGTGCCTACACCGACAATGCTGGTTGGCCCAAGTTTTGGTGCAATGTGTTTTAGCGCAGCTTGGGCGGCTAGTTGTTTGAGCTCGTCTTGTGAATAAGTAATGGTTGGCCCCGCTAGTAATGAAGTTGGCAAAGAAGTTGGAAAATGGTGACATGCTTGAAAATTATGTAAAGAAGATTCTCTCCTCTAGGGTATATGAACTTGCTCAAGAGACACCTTTAACGCCTGCGCCACTGTTGAGTAGGCGTTTTGGCCCGCAAGTTTTTTTGAAACGCGAAGATTTACAACCTGTCTACAGTTTCAAGCTTCGTGGTGCCTACAATAAAATTTCCCAGTTATCTGACGCGCAAAAAGCTGCGGGTGTAATTACCGCTTCAGCAGGCAATCATGCTCAAGGCGTGGCTATGGCATCGAAGCACCTAGGGATAAAAGCGACTATCGTCATGGGCCGCAATACGCCCAGCATAAAGGTTAATGCGGTCAAAGATCGCGGTGCCAAGGTCATATTGCACGGTGACAACTACGACGAGGCTTCAATCCACGCAAAAGTGTTGTGTAAGGAACGGGGTTTAACATTTATCCCGCCTTATGACGATGCCGAGGTGATCGCAGGTCAAGGCACTATAGGTTTAGAAATTGTTAATCAGCACAACGGTCCAATTGATGCAATTTTTATCCCTGTGGGCGGCGGCGGTTTGCTTGCCGGCGTAGCCGCCTACGTTAAGCACCTGCATCCAAAGACCCGCATTATTGGTGTTGAAGTTGAAGGCTCTAACTGTATGGACGCGGCGCTTCGTGCGGGTAAGCGAGTCAAGTTACCGTTAGAAACCTTAGATCTTTTTGCTGATGGCGTGAGCGTGGCCCAAGCAGGATTGTTGCCGTTCAAGATTGCCAGTAAATATGTTGATGAAATTGTGGTGGTGAACGTAGATGAAATTTGCGCGGCCATTAAGGACGTTTTTGAAGACACGCGTGGAGTTTCAGAACCTGCCGGTGCTCTGGCCATCGCTGGTATGAAACGTTACTTGGTTGATCATCCCGGCATGTCCTCTGTCGTGGCAATTGTCAGTGGCGCCAATGTGAATTTTGATCGGCTGCGCCATATCTCGGAGCGGGCAGAAGTAGGTGAGGCTCGGGAAGCAGTGTTGGCGGTTACCATTGATGAAACGCAAGGCAGCTTTTTAAAGTTTTGTCGCGCACTGGGTATGCGTTCCATTACTGAGTTTAACTACCGTTATGCGGATGCCACCGGCGCTCATATTTATGTGGGTCTTGGTGTTGCTTCGAAAGAAGATCGGCTAGAAGTGGTGGAAAATTTGCAGTCTAAGGGTTATCAAGTGTTAGATATGACTGACAACGAGGCGGCAAAAATGCACGTGCGGCATATGGTTGGCGGCCACCGTATGAATGCCAGTTCCGAACTGTTGTACCGCTTTGAATTTCCGGAACGCCCCGGCGCGTTACTTCAATTCCTCGCGGGGCTGGGTGCAGATTGGAACATTACGCTTTTCCATTACCGTAATCATGGCGCGGCGTGGGGCAGAGTGTTGGTAGGATTTGATGCCAAATCTAGTGACAACAAAAAGCTCCAGAAATATCTGCAACGTATTGGCTATCGGTTCTGGCCAGAGCAAGACAACCCAGCGTATAAGTTGTTTCTTGAGTAGGTGAATGACGGCCTAATGGCTACTGCTGGGAAAATTTCAGCCACTCTTCTTCGAAGACAAGTTTGGTGGTGTCAGTGATATGGTCGATATAGAGGCGTCCGTCCAAGTGATCAAACTCATGCTGCACGACGGTGGCCAAAAAACCTTTTAGCTCCAGCTCCGCCGGCTGGCCGTGGAGGTTGGTATAGCGAACCATTACATGCTGTGGGCGTTCAACAAAGCCCCTCAAGCCGGGTACCGAAAGGCAGCCTTCCCAGTAGCCTGCAACTTCAGGATTGAGTATTTCAATGGTTGGATTGAAAAACACGGTCAGTGGAATCGCTTCAATTTCACCATATCTGCTTGGGCCGCCGGGTACCTCTATAATGGCCATTCGAAGTGGCTCGTCGATTTGCGGTGCGGCTAAGCCAACGCCCCCGTAGTCCCTTAAAGTATCCGTCATATCTGCTAGTAAGCGATGCATTGCATCGCTGCCAATGAAATCTTCTGAGACATTGTCCGCGGCTATGCGCAGAGAGGGGTGTCCCATGCGGATAATTTTTCTGATCGCCATAACTATTTCCTAACTATTTACTATCAATTTTTGACAGCTGTTGAGCACTTTTGCTCTTCATTATTGTTTCGGATGATACGCTTATCCAGTCTTTATCTTGTGAGTAAACTTAACTTATAGGGCATTGGTGAATTCAGTAATGCCAGACTCGGTAACCACCGCATTTAATCCAACATCCCAAACAGATTTTTCTAGGGGTTCTGAGCTTTGTTGGACGTTAAAACTAATGCCAATTAAATAGGGTCTATTAGTTGCGTTAGCAAAAAAACGATCGTAGTAGCCGCCACCCATGCCCAGCCGGGTACCGAAATTATCGAAGGCAACCAGTGGTAACAGCACACAATCTAGATCTGCGGCGGATATTTGTTCACTCTCTGCGGGGTGGGCGAGGGTTCTCAGGCCATAGGGGCCAACTGTGGTCTGAGTATTGCTGCCGTAGCTGTGGAAGTGCATCTGTCCTCGTTCCTTGTCTTTGTCCCCTTCCGTGGTTTTTGTGTGTTCGATAACCGGAACAAAAACTTTGCACTCAGTCAGCTGCCATGTCTTAGCAATCCAACCATCTAATGAAGCTTCATGTGCGCTATTAAGGTAAGCGGCGATGCGCCTGATTTTTTGTTGCGTAGGGTTTGCAGTGTTTTGCTGAAAAAATATTTGTAGGTGTTTGCAGATGGCGGCGCTGGCTTCATCTTTTGCCGCAGTTGGCAGATGTTTTCTGATGTTACGAAATTTCTTGCGTAGCTGCTGTCTGGGGCTGGGGAAATTTTTTGTCATGGTAAGAGTCTAGTGGTGACTAGAGACAGTTAAGAAGTGTTCCCGGAAATGCCGCTGTTGGTTTGCCCTGAACCGTCGAAGCTCAAGGCGGAGAATCAAGCAAAATCTAAGGCGGCCCATAAGGTTGGGTATGCACACCGACTCTGCGGAGAAACTCCTGACGTATATTTAACGGCTCAAGGACTCGACCACTCGCAAACATCCCAGGAACGCTCCTAGTATAACGATTTTGGGCCATAGGCAAACAGTGAACTTCGTTTATATCTTAACTAAATGAAAGATATTCAGTACAAAATGGTTGGGAATGCTTGGTCAGAAGGAGAGAGGGCAAGTGTAGTGCAAAGCGCTGCAGGTTAAGAAACGCCTTAAGAGCAAATAAATGCGTAGCCGAATGCTAATTGGCGTGGCCGAAAAAGCCGCAAAAGCAAAAAGCCTGTAAGGGCGTTGAGGTGCTTTGGGAGTTTGGATCTGGACTTGGTCAGCGCCTTGGTCCTAGAACTAGAGCTAGATCTTTTAGACTTAGACTTAGACTTTAAGTTTAATCTGCGCTTGGTATTACGTTGGCAATTTTTTCGTTGAGCATCTTTACCCGTCTGTTAGTCACCTCTTGATCTGAACTTGCGCTTTTGCTGCCCGTTAACAAATCATTGGTTATATTCAATGCGGCCATGACTGCCACTCGGTCAACGCCCACCACTTTGCCGGTAGAGCGAATTTCCACCATCTGATCGTTTAGATAGCGGGCGGAACGCTTCAGCGCTTCTTCTTCATCCGCCGGGCAAGAAATTTGGTATTCCTTGCCCATAATTTTGATACTTAGGGTTGTAACGTCATTACTCATGGATTACTGCGCCTTGGGCTGGTTGTGGTGCCGCTCTGTTCTTTTCATGTTTAACAAAATACTTTTTCAATATTTCAGTCTTTTTCGAGGGCCTTAAGTCTGCCAATCATTGACTCGACACGATTCTTTGCAAGTTCGTTTTTTTCAATGAGCTTGGCCCTTTCAACAGTCCAATTGCTCTGTTGTGTCTTCAATGCTTTGTTCTCAGTGCCCAATAAATGAACCAGAGCAATAAGATTGTCGACCTGTCTTTCTAAACGGTTAAGTTCTTCATTTGGATATAGTGGATCTGTCATGACGAGCAACTGGCAATTAGGCTAAGAGTAGGGGATAGTTTGCGCCGTTTATAATCTTTTGTGTAGCCCTACTCACTGTGACAAACCTATTAATAAAAGCAGAACTCGCATCCACCGCTCTTATGCCGGCAGAATTGCATGGCATGGTCTGTGGTATGGCCGTAAATGGTACGCCTGAGTTCGTTGTAGCTGATCTAGTTGCCCTTGCTGGCCCTGAAACACTTCCTGATGAAGGCGCTCTGGGCACCTTTATTACGGAGGCGTTAGATCAACTTTATGATCAAAACATGTCATTTGTGCCGTTAGTTCCAGATGATGATGAATCGTTATCCACTAGAGTGGAAGGCGTTGTTGAATGGACTGGCGGATTTTTGGCTGGCTTCGCCGCTGGGCTAAATGCTGCGCGAGATGAGCTGCCTATAGACGTTCAAGAAATTATTCGTGACTTCGCGGGTATTTCTGGCATGGACCCGACAGATTATGCAGAGGAAGAACGCTTCGAAGCAGAAGACATTGAAGAAAGCGAAGCCTCTCTTATGGAAATCTATGAGTACATGCGCGTTAGCGTGGTGTTGATCATGGCGTTGATGGATGAGCACCAAGCTCAGGAAGCAGCTGATTGAGTGTGGTCTCGATCAGTTCGAGTGAATATGCGCTTCGTCGCCGGCGGCTAATGAATGAAATGGAGCCCGGCTCTATTGCCGTAATTCCCGGCGCAACGCTGCAACGTCGCAACCGCGACATTTTTTATCCCTTCCGACAAGACAGTGATTTCTATTACTTAACGGGTTTTTGCGAGCCCGATGCACTGCTAGTGCTAGTCCCCTTACGAGAGCAGGGCGAAACAATACTATTTTGCCGAGAAAAAGATCCGAAGTTAGAGCAGCGAGACGGCGCAATTTTGGGGCCAGAGGCTGCGGTAGCAAATATTGGCGTGGATGATGCATTTCCAGTGGCTGACGAAGACGAAATTCTGCCCGGCCTGCTTGAAAGTCGTCATCGCATTTACATGACTATGGGTGAATACCCCACATTTGACGCGCGGATATTAAGTTATGTAGCGCATATTCGCGGCAGAGAATCTGGCGGTGCTCAGCCTCCAGGTGAGTTCGTTTCGCTCAAGCATTTATTGCATGAGCATCGTATTTATAAGTCGGCTGCAGAAATTGAAGTGATGCGCCAAGCGGTAGAGATCAGTGCCAATGCGCACATGCGCGCCATGCAGGCGGTTCGGCCCGGCATGGTTGAGAGCGAACTTGAAGCTGAACTGGTTTACGAATTTATGCGCAATGGTGCCGTGTCCGCAGCGTATCCATCTATTGTTGGCGGCGGCGAAAACGCCTGTGTTTTGCATTACATAAATAATAATTGCGCGCTCAATGCGGGCGAGTTGGTGTTGATAGATGCCGGGTGTGAGTATCAGCACTATGCTGGGGACATTACTCGAACCTTCCCAATCAATGGTCGTTATTCTGCTGCGCAAAAAGCAATTTATAACATCGTACTTGCCGCTAATATGGCAGCAATTGAACTGTGTCGTCCTGGCGTGCATTTCAATGCGCCACATGAAGCCGCGGTGCAGGTCATGGTGGCAGGGCTGATTGACTTGGGCATTCTTCACGGTAATGCCGATGAGCTCATTGCAGACGGCAGCTATTTAGTTTTTTGTCCGCATAAGAGTTCTCATTGGCTGGGCATTGATGTTCACGATGTGGGCGACTATCGCTTTCATGATGAATGGCGTCCTTTGCAACCCGGTATGGTGTTAACCATAGAGCCGGGAATTTACATCCCGCAGAACACCAAAAGCGAAAATGTACCAGAACAATATTTGGGTATGGGTATTCGCATTGAGGACGATGTTCTGATTACGACCAACGGCTGCGATGTGCTTAGTAAATCTGTTGCGAAAGAAATCGATGCCATTGAAAAGTTGATGCAATGCCAGTGACCAATTCTCTATCGCAAGATTCCCAAATTCATTTAGCCGTTGTCGGTGCTGGTCCCGTAGGCGCCACGGCGGCTTTGTTGCTGGCCAAGCAAGGTTACAAAGTGACTTTGATTGATCGGCAAGAACCTCAGCCTGGACCAGTGGGTTTAGGTATGGATATTCGCAATGTAGCGCTTTCTCCCGCCTCCGCAGAACTACTAAAAGGCGTTGATGCTTGGCCACAAAAGTTTGCTGCCGCCTACGACACCATGAAAATTTGGGAGCAGTGGGGCACTAATGATCTGCTCTTCAATGCTGCAGATGTCGATCAGCCTGCCCTTGGCTGGATTGTACAGGTAGCGCCCTTATTGGCAGCACTCTGGCAACAGATACGCGCACAGGCCGAGCAAATTAATGTGGTTTTGGGTCAGGTACAAAGTATTGAGACGCCCTCGCTTAAAGGTCAGCTGAAAAGCCAGTTGCAAGGTCCGCAAGGCGAAAAAGTTGTATTAGTTATTCAGCAACAAGACGACGAACAGCGCGTAACAGTAGATTTAGTCATAGCCGCTGATGGCGCGGAGTCTGTTGTGCGCAAATCATTAGGCGTGCCAGCCATGCTAATACCCACTGGGCAAATGGCGCTAACTACAATAGTGCAGACCGCAAATGTTCATGAAAATACCGCCTGGCAAAGATTTTTAGTGGACGGGCCACTGGCATTATTGCCGGCAAATGATGCCAATTTATGTTCCGTAGTTTGGTCGCAATCCGAGGCCACTTGCCAGCGCCGCTTAGCGCTCAGTGATGAGGAATTTTGTCGTGAGTTGGAGCATGCTTTTGAAAGTCGGCTTGGCAAGATTCAGGCTGTGGCTCAGCGCCAAGCGTTTCCTTTGCGGCAGCAGTTGGCTGAAACAGCTATGCCTCACCCCAGAATAGTGCTTATTGGCGACGCTCTCCGAGTAGTGCATCCTCTGGCCGGTCTTGGCGTTAACCTAGGATTTGAGGACATTGCTGAGCTGTTGAAAATAATTCAAGTCAATGCGCATTTTCTTCTTGATGACCCGAGTAGCGGGTTGAATAAGTTTGCACGACAGCGGCACTTGCGCTCAGAATCTATGCTCAGAGCATTGGACGGCTTAAAGCGGCTCTATGCGCAAGATAAACCAGCAATCAGTTGGTTGCGTAACGCAGGTGTCGGTATCTTTAACAGCCAGTTGTGGCTCAAGCGCCAAGTCATGCGCGAGGCAATGGGTCTGAGTTCTAAGCAGTAAATAAAAGTACCAAATAAACAGTTTGGGCTAAAAATCTGTGATCGGAAAAATCAGGCCACTGACTACCAAATAGCATTTTCCAAGTATTAATCTGTAACCAACAGCATAAGAGACACGTAATGACAGAAAAAACGCCCCTATACGATTCACATCTAGCTGCCGGTGGACGCATGGTTGATTTTGCTGGTTGGATTATGCCGGTGAATTATGGCTCGCAGATTGAAGAGCACACAGCGGTGCGAAGTGATGCCGGTATGTTTGATGTGTCGCATATGACAATCATCGATATCCAAGGTCCAGACGCTGAAGATTTTTTACGCTCTACAATTGCCAACGATGTAGCTCCACTGTTGGTTAATCAAGCCCTTTATAGTGCGTTGCTAAACGAGCAAGGCGGCATACTAGATGACCTGATTGTTTATCGTTTAGAAAATAGTTTTCGTTGTGTAGTTAATGCCTCTACCCGGCAAAAGGTTTTAGATTGGTTTGGTGTGCATGCTTATACCAATATGACTTTTGCTCACAAACCACAAATTATGATCGCGGTGCAGGGCCCTAAAGCAATTCAGCGGTTATCTGAGGTTGCCGATATTCCGCAATTAAGCCAGCTCAAGCCTTTTTACGCTTTGGCTTTTGGTGATTGGTTAATTGGGAGAACCGGTTACACAGGCGAAGATGGTGTAGAGGTCATGCTACCCGTAGAGCAAGGTATAGAGCTCTGGCAGCAATTGCGTGACGTTGGCGTTGCCCCTGCAGGTTTGGGCGCCCGAGATACCCTGCGCTTAGAGGCGGGCCTTAATTTATACGGTCAGGATATGGACGAGACTACTTCACCTTTGGTCAGCAACATCGGCTGGACCGTTGCTTGGAATCCGCCAGGGAGAGACTTTATTGGCCGCTCAGCGTTAGAGGTGCAGCGAGGTAATGTCGGTGAAAAGCTAGTCGGCCTAGTGTTAGAAGATAAAGGAATTTTGCGTCACGACCAGAAAGTCATTACCAATGCAGGCGACGGCATTATCACTAGCGGCACCTATTCCCCCAGCCTTGAGTACAGTATTGGCCTGGCGCGAGTGCCAGCTGCCGCATCCGGTGATTGCCAAGTGGATATTCGCGGCAAGATGAAAAACGCGCGTTTGGTCAAACCGCCATTTGTACGCAAAGGTAAAGATTTATTGGCGAAGAAATTGATTTAATCCTGATAAAGACAAAAGTTGCGCGAAAAGAATAAGTTTTGCCAAAAAAATTTAACAAAAAGCTTTTGTAAAACAAATAAAGCTAGGCGAGCAATTGCTAAAACAGGCAAAATGTCGGCTCAGGTTTAGGCGCGCGAAGAGAAGAAAACATTCTCTCTGCATAAGTATTAGCAGCGCCAAATCTTAGCGCGGTTAAAAAAAATTCATATGTTCCTTACAGTTAGAGAAAAGGTATAGCTCCATGAGTGAAATCCCCAATGAAATGAAATATGCAGCAACCCACGAGTGGGCGCGTCTTGAAGAAGATGGCACCGTCACGGTGGGCATTAGTGATCACGCTCAACAAGCGTTGGGTGACGTGGTTTTCGTAGAGATGCCTGAATTGGGTTTGACCATTTCTGAAGGCGAGGAAGCTGGCGTTGTTGAGTCTGTGAAAGCCGCATCTGACATTTACTCGCCAATTCGTGGCGAAGTCATAGAGGTCAACCCGAAGCTAGATGATGCACCGGAAACCGTTAACGAAGACCCTTATGGAGAGGGCTGGTTTTTCAAGCTCCAGCCCCAGGATCTCGCGGACCTTGATGAGCTCTTGGATGCGGAAGCCTATGCGGAAGTTTGTGACGCAGAAGACCATTAAAATCGCCTAAGAAAACATAAACCTTGATTCAGTCGGCGGCATTTGCAGCTGGCAGAAATTGCAATTTTCCGGAGAGTTAAATGCCCTTTATCCCCCATACCCAGGCGGATGTTGATGACATGTTGGCAGAAATCGGTGTCCCAGATATCGATTCATTGTTTGATGAAATACCTATTGAGCTGACCAGTGATCGGTTAGATCATGTGCCAGAAGGCATGAGCGAACTGGCCATGCTGCAACACATGGCTGAGCGCGCTGAGCAAGATCAAGGCTATACGTGTTTTCTTGGTGGTGGCAGCTACGACCACCACATACCTTCGGCGGTTTGGGATTTAACTACCCGCGGCGAATTCATGACTGCTTACACGCCTTACCAGGCTGAAGCGAGTCAGGGCACGTTGCAGCTGATTTATGAATATCAATCTATGATGGTTGCTTTGACCGGTATGGACGTTTCTAACGCCTCGGTTTATGACGGGGCTAGCGGCTTAGCGGAAGCGGTATTGATGGCAATACGTGCAAATAAGAAAAACAAATCTGGTCGAGTTTTAATCGCCCAGACAGTGCACCCGCACTACACCCAGACCACCCGCAACATTGTGCAAAATCAAAATGTGATTATAGAGGCCCTGCCCTTAGGTGAGGGCGGCGTTCTAGATTTGTCTGCACTTGCTTCGGCCGCAGCAGATGGCAATGTGCCAGGCGCCATTGTCATTCAGCAGCCTAACTTCTTTGGCTGCATGGAAGACGTAGATGCGCTGACCAATTGGGCTCATGAGCAAAATACTTTAGTTATTGCTGTGGTCAATCCTATGTCCCTAGGGGTGCTCAAGCCGCCCAGTGAGTGGGGCGAGCATGGAGCCGATATTGTTTGCGGTGACGGGCAGCCTTTCGGTGTACCTATGGCTTCTGGCGGTCCTTCGTTCGGCTTTATTTGTTCACGCAAAGAGTACATGCGTCAATTACCAGGGCGAATTATTGGTAAAACCGAAGATTTGGATGGACGCACAGGTTTTACCCTAACCTTACAAGCTCGTGAGCAGCATATTCGTCGCGGCAAAGCGACATCAAATATTTGTACTAATCAGGGGCTTTTGGTCACTGCGGGTACTATTTATATGAGCTTAATGGGTCCTCAAGGGATTCGTGAAACAGCGCTTACTTGCCACCGCCGCGCGGTAGAACTACAGCAGCGACTGCTGCAAATCGAAGGCGTTGAAGAATTCTTCACAGGGCCTTTCTTCCATGAGTTTGCCCTGCGCTTGCCTATGCCAGCCGTCAAGGTGGTTGAAGCCATGATGGCGGAAGGCATTTTGCCTGGGCTAGTTCTTTCCGACTTCAGTGATGGCAACCTAAAACACGCTGAACATGGCTTGTTGGTAGCGGTCACAGAAAAACGTACTAATGCCGAAATAGAAAAATATGTCGCACTTTTGACTCAAGTTTTGCAACAAAACACCTCGTCAAACAGTGCACAGGCAGGGAGCTGATCAAATGCTAAATATGGATCCAACAAATAAGGCCGATCAGGGCAAAACAATATTCGAGCGCAGCTCTGATGGGCGGCGCGCCATGGCGCAAAGAGTGGATGGGACTAAGGACACTGATTTAGCAGATATTCCTCAGAGTTTTCTGCGTAAGCAGCCGCCGCAGTTGCCAGAAGTTTCTGAATTGCAGGTGGTAAGACATTTCACCAACTTGTCTCAGCAAAATTTCTCCATCGACACCCAGTTCTATCCTCTGGGTTCTTGCACCATGAAATACAATCCTCGCGGAGCGCATAAAGCCGCCAGCATGCCGGGATTTTTGGGCCGTCATCCTTTGGCGCCCGAAGCTGCTAGCCAGGGGCACCTAGCTTGCATGTATGACCTGCAGGAAATTTTGAAAGATGTTACCGGCATGAAGGGTGTTTCTCTTGCACCAATGGCCGGCGCTCAAGGAGAGTTTGCTGGTGTTGCCATGATTCGTGCTTACCACGAAGCTCGCGGCGATGACGCGCGCACAGAAATTATCGTGCCTATCGCCGCCCACGGTACTAATCCTGCTACTGCGGTCATGTGTGGCTACAAGGTCACCGAAGTACCTGTTAATGCAGATGGTGATGTAGATCTTGCCGCGCTGAAAGAAAAAGTAGGCCCTCAGACAGCTGGCCTGATGATGACCAACCCTTCTACTTGCGGCGTATTCGAGCGGCAAATCCAAGAAATAGCCGCAACGGTGCATGACGCTGGCGGCCTTCTCTATTATGACGGAGCTAACCTAAATGCTATTTTGGGCAAGGTTAAACCAGGTGATATGGGTTTCGACGTACTGCATATGAATTTGCATAAGACCTTTGCTACACCTCACGGTGGAGGCGGTCCCGGTGCTGGTCCAGTGGGCGTTAGCGAACGCTTACTTCCTCACTTGCCTATTCCCGTAGTGGAAAAGAACGACAATGGCTATCGTTGGATGGGTAAAGAAGATCTGCCTCAGAGCATTGGTACGCTGTCTGGGTTCTCTGGCAATGCGGGTATTTTGCTCCGAGCATTAGCCTATGCACTGCTATTGGGTCGTGAAGGCATGCATCGCGTGGGTCAATTTGCGACGTTGAATGCCAACTATATGGCTGCTCGATTCGCCAAAGCCGGCTTCCAACTGGCTTACCCAGAAAGGCGCGCAACCCATGAGTTTATTTTGACCTTTCAAAAGGAAGCAAAAACTCTTGGTGTTAATGCTATGGACATTGCCAAACGTCTACTAGATTACGGCGTGCACTCGCCAACGACTTACTTTCCGCTGTTGGTGCCCGAGTGCTTTCTTGTGGAACCTACAGAAACAGAAAGTAAGGAAGAGTTGGACGCCTTTGTGGAAGCGCTGATTAAGGTCAAAGCTGAAGCTGAAGCGGATCAGGAGTTTGTGAAACTGGCACCGTACACGACACCGGTTAGAAGACTAGACGATGTTAAAGCTGCGCGTGAACTCGACCTAGCGTGGCACGCCAGCCAATCTTCCTAGGTCAATACAAATGTGGCTATAGATTTCAGTGGCAGCAATTGGCTTGCCACTGCCTAGGCCCTACTTTTTATGCCGCAAGGATTGTTGTTCGGCGACTAGGCTACTTAAGGTAAGTACTTACTTCATGTACTTGCTTTATGTACTTACTTTGAGTACTCAGCTAATCAGCGCTTTTTTGAATAGTTCCAAATCGGTTATCGGCTTAGAGCATTCTTCCCCATCATAGATATAGGCACTGACCTTGTTCTTAGTTTCCGAGCTGACAAGTCCGGGTAAGTAACTGGGAATAGTCTTAATGTCATCAAAGGGTATTGCGTAGCAGCTGCGCCATGGTGCGTAGTTGTTGCCAACAACCTGCTTCCAACCCTGCATTTCTTCAATAGGTCCGCGCAATACAATCTGCAGAATAGATTCATTGGCATCTTCTAAAGCCGTGATTAGCCCATAATGGCTAGATGGAAACTGCTCCATAATAGCCCGCGCCCAGCGCAAGGTATTGGTTGCCACGTCTAAATATTCGTTCTTCCCAAGCAAGTGTCCGAGGCGATTTAGCGCTAAAGCTAGTGTGGCATTGCCGGGCGGCACGGACTCGTCCAGAGTCGGCTTTGGTCTGAAAATTAAATCCTCTTGGTCTTTGTGGCTGAAGAAAAAGCCGCCATTGTCAGTGTCGTAAAATCCACTGATTACCGCGTCGGCCAACGCCACTGCAAAAGCAGCGTCCTGTTCGCGCCAACGGTATTGTAATAAATCTAATAGGCCCATTAGTACATTGGCGTAGTCGTCCGAAAAGCCTAGCGAGCGATCACCACTATTGCGCCAATTAGCAGTTAACAATTTTCCGTCCCAGCAGTGGGTGAAAATGAAATCTGCCAGTTCTTCTGCGGTGGCTATCCAATCTGGGCGCTGCATTACTGTGCCGGCTTCCACTAGGCCGCTGATCAATAATCCGTTCCACGCAGTAAGAATGGTTTCGTCTGTTCTTGGCGCACTGCGCTGTTGCCTGACGAGAAAAAGTTTCTCTTTCGCGCTGGCTAGTACCTCATTCGCTGCATCAACTTGCATAGATAAACGCTCAACCACAGAGCGATAAGAATCACTGCGGTGCAGGCTCCAATGATTATCAAGATTGGCCGGCCTATCTATGCCGTATAGGGTTTCAACCAATAAGTATTCGTCTTCTTTCAGGTGCTTTTTTACCTCTTCCCTGCGCCAAAGATAATATTTACCAACAGCGGTCTCATTGGACTGAATTAACAGCGCATCTTGTGAGGCATAAAACCCGCCCTTTGCGTGACGCATATCTGCCATCAACCATTTGATGGTATCGCTGATGGCATCTTGGAATAGTGGGTCAGGCCCTAAGCGTAGCGCCTCGGCGAAAATTGACAGCAGTTGGGCGTTGTCGCATAGAACTTTTTCAAAATAGGGCGTTCGCCACGCACGATCTGTGGTGTAGCGAAAAAAACCGCCGCCTAAGTGATCGTAAATGCCGCCTCTGGCGATTTTAGTGAGGGTGGTCATAACCACTTCTAGCGCAATCTTGTCGTTATCTTTATGCCTTCTTGCAATGGCCCAGTGTCGCAGCAAGCCCTGCATTCTAGAGGTCATAGCAAATTTGGGTCCTTGGCCAAAACCGCCTTCACTTTCATCAAACTGGTGCGTGACCTGATCTTTCGCCAAAAAGACCAAGTCAGCGTCCGGCATATTTGGATCAAGAAGGGGGGGATACATTTGCTTCACCGCCTGAGCCATTTTTGCCGCTTGGGTGCGCAAATCTTCTGCTTGATCCGTGAAGGCTTGGTGCAGGCGCATTAAAAGGTCCGCAAATCCGGGCATAGTACTTGTGGCGTCTTTGGAAAAGTAGGAACCGCCAAAAAAGGGTGTCAGATTCTGCGGATCTATAACTACCGTTAATGGCCAGCCGCCGTTACCTTTGTTCAAAAGCTGCAGTGCGCTTTGATAAATCTTGTCTAAGTCTGGCCGCTCCTCGCGGTCGACCTTAATATTGATAAAGTGCTCGTTCATAATTTGAGCTGTGGCCGGGTCCGCAAATGACTCTTTAGCCATCAATTCACACCACGGATTGGTGGCATAACCAATAGCTGTCTCTTATACACATCTCCGAGCCCACGAGACG
>CAJXUL010000023.1 GCA_913060615.1 uncultured Gammaproteobacteria bacterium
TCCGTCTCGTGGGCTCGGAGATGTGTATAAGAGACAGGCGGTAACTTCTGCTTCGAAAGCTGCACCTAAGGCGCCGGTTTCTGCTGCAGATGTGCAGGCTAAAGAACAGTCAGATCAACGTGGTGGCAAGCGTACTCGTGGGCGCGAACGCCCCGCTGCATCTCCAGGTGGTAGCGGCGGTGGCGATAATAAGAGCCAAGGCCGTCGTCGAGAATTAAGTTTGAAGTCTGAACGACGCTCTAAGAAACGTCCTACACGTCGTGACACCGGCCTTCATGTTGATCAGCAAGGCGGCGAATTTAAGCCGACTGAATTCATATCTCGAGAAGTTGAGGTTGGTGAAGTTATATCAGTGGGTGATTTAGCCCAAGGTATGGCTGTTAAAGCTGGCGCAGTAATCAAGACATTGATGGGTATGGGCGTTATGGCCAACATCAATCAGCCTATTGACCAAGATACAGCCACGCTGGTTGTCGAGGAAATGGGACACAAGATAAAGATTGTTAGCGAAGATGTGCTTGAAGAACAGTTGGTTGCTTCATTTGTTATAGAAGGCAATGTTAGCAGCCGAGCGCCCGTTGTTACGGTTATGGGGCACGTTGACCATGGTAAGACATCGTTGCTAGACCGCATTCGTGATGCGCGGGTAACAACTGGCGAAGCCGGAGGTATTACTCAGCATATTGGTGCGTACAGTGTAGGCACCGAAAATGGTCAAATCACCTTTATTGATACACCAGGACACGCCGCATTTACATCAATGCGCGCACGTGGTGCCAAGGTAACAGATATTGTGGTGTTGGTTGTTGCAGCTGATGACGGCGTGATGCCTCAGACAGTGGAAGCTATTCAACATGCTAAAGCAGCAGAAGTACCAATTATTGTCGCTATAAACAAGATGGATTTGGAAGGGGTAGACCCCGACCGCGTCACCAATGAACTCGCGTCGAAAGATGTCATTCCTGAAGAGTGGGGCGGCGAGACGCAATTCCGTAAAGTTTCAGCAATGACTGGCGAAGGCGTAGATGCACTGCTGGAAGCTATTGTACTGCAATCAGAATTGCTCGAGTTGGGTGCTATTGAAGACGCTCCTGCCCAGGGCGTGGTTATTGAATCGCGCTTAGATCGTGGCCGCGGCCCGGTTGCTACAATTCTTGTACAGAACGGCTCGCTAAATCAAGGTGATATTGTTATTGCCGGTGAATTCCATGGCCGCGTACGCGCAATGTTAGATGATTCAGGTCAGCCTACGCAAATTGCCGGCCCCTCTCAGCCGGTTGAAGTGTTAGGTCTTAACGGTACACCCGGCGCAGGAGATGATTTTGCTGCCGTGGCAGACGAACGATCAGCACGAGAATTGGCAGAGTTCCGTCGTGATAAGAATCAAGACCGCCTACAAGCTATGCAGCATGCATCCAAACTTGAAAACATGTTCGCCAATATGGCTGAGGGCGAGAAGAGTATTCTGAAACTCGTTATCAAGGCAGATGTTCGCGGTAGCTTAGAGGCTATTATTCAGTCTCTAGGTGACTTAGGTAATGATGAAGTATCTGTTCAAGTCCTGGGTTCAGGTGTTGGCGGAATTTCAGAGTCTGATGCAACTATGGCATCTACTTATGGCGCCGCAGTCATTGGTTTCAATGTTCGTGCAGATAAGACAGCTAAGGTTCTGCTTGAAAAATCTGGTATGGAGTTGCGTTACTACAGCGTGATCTACGAGCTGATAGATGATGTTAAGAAGTCACTGTCAGGCATGTTGTCACCAGAAATACGCGAAGAAATTGTGGGTATTGCTGAAGTGCGCGATGTTTTCCGTTCGCCGCGTTATGGTCAAATTGCAGGTTGCATGGTTACCGAAGGAACAGTTTTCCGTAACAAGCCAATTCGTGTTTTGCGTGACAACATTGTAATTTATGAAGGTGAGTTGGAGTCGCTACGTCGCTTTAAAGACGATGTTGCCGACGTTCGGAATGGTACCGAGTGTGGTATTGGCGTACGTAACTACAACGACGTTCGCCCTGGTGACTTGATCGAAGTATTCGATACCAAGGAAATAGCGCGAGAGCTTTGAGACTAATTTTGAAGAATTCTCAACGCGCCCGTTTTTATATGAATAAGAATGCGAGTAAGTTTTTAAATGTCTCGTGATTTAAGAGTGGCGGACTTTGTCCGTGACGAAGTTGCGCGGATTCTTCAACGTGATATGCGCGACCCTCGAGTGGGCTCTTTTGTTAGTGTCAATGACGTCAAGGTCAGTAAAGATCTGTCTTATGCAGAGATCTATGTCTCCTCGCTGCAAGCGGAAACAGACGACGACAAAAGCGAACTTATTGCGGTGTTGAATAAGGCTGCTGGCTTTTTTCGCTCAGAGTTGGCAAAGCGACACACTATGCGCACGACCCCTCGAACACGCTTTCACTATGATGAGCTTGTTGAAAGAGGCCCGCGTATCGAAAAGTTGATTGGTAAAGCTGTTTCCCAAGACGAAAGTCGAGGAAACACGGATGACGTAGAAGATTAGTATGCTTTTGATATTGAGAAAGTCTGGTGGCTAAACGCAGGCGCGGCAGACCAATTAATGGCGTGCTAATCGTCGATAAGCCGCAGGGTATTACGTCTAATGATGTAGTGCAGCGTGCGAAGCGGTTGTTCGATGCTCAAAAAGTCGGACATACCGGAAGCTTAGATCCACTGGCGACCGGGGTTTTACCCCTATGCTTAGGTGAAGCAACAAAGTTTTCGCAGTATTTATTAGATTCAGATAAGAAGTATTGGACGCGTATTAAGCTTGGCGTGACCACGGCAACGGGTGACGCTGAGGGAGAAGTGACTGGTGGATCAGATGCGTCCCATGTGACGGCTGATGCCGTTGAGCAAGCATTGGAAAAGTTTCGCGGAGAAATTGAACAAATTCCTTCCATGTATTCTGCGCTTAAGCACCAGGGTCAGCCCCTGTATAAGTTGGCGAGGCAGGGCATTGAAGTGGAACGTAAGGCTCGTGCCGTAACTATATTTAGTAATGAACTAGTTACATTTGACGGTGACGAACTAGAGCTCGAGATACATTGCAGTAAAGGCACCTATGTCCGCACCATTGCAGAAGACTTGGGGCATGCGCTAGGCTGCGGCGGGCACGTAATTGGTTTACGCCGTCTGGCGGCGGGACCGTACGTTGAGGCTGAAGCCATTAGCTTTGAGCAGCTGGAAGCGTATACAGATAACGAATCTTTGGACAGTTTATTAAAGCCAATCGGTAGCTCAGTGCAAGATTGGCCACAGGTACGGATGGTAAGTGATACCGCTCATTATCTGTTGCAAGGGCAACCTGTGCAGGTTGCTAAAGCACCAACCGAAGGTTGGGTGCAATTATTGGAAATAGCTGAGGAAGGCGATGTCTTTCTTGGCGTTGGAGAAGTCTTGGCGGACGGTCGGATAGCGCCACGAAGATTAGTGGTCTTTAGCTAGGAATGTCTGTTGAGATGTTTAAAGTATGTACTGTAAATATGCGCGGTTCATACGGTAATTTTTTCGCGTATTGAAGGAGAAGAAAGATGGCATTAACTGCCGCAGTAAAAGCAGATATCGTAAAAGAATATCAACTTGAAGACGGTGATACAGGTTCCCCAGAGGTGCAGGTTGCGTTGTTGACTAACAACATCAATACCCTACAAGGGCACTTTAAGGATCACCAGAAGGATCACCACTCTAGACGTGGTCTGATTCGAATGGTTAATCAAAGAAGAAAACTTCTAGATTATCTAAAGAGAAAAGATGTAGCTCGTTACAGTGATTTGATTAAACGCCTTGGTTTACGTCGATAGTCACAGAGCTTTGTAGCTTCCGGAAAATTCGCTGGAAGCTGCATTTCGTAGATATCGAATAGATATACAGAACTTGAAAGAAAATAGAAACGCTATAAATAAGCAATTCCGATTGGAGGAATCAATTTGAACCCAATTACCAAACAATTTCAGTTTGGCGATCAACTGGTCACTATGGAGACCAATAAGATCGCTAAGCAAGCCACCGGATCAGTGGTTGTAACCATTGGTCAAACCGTGGTTTTAACCACAGTAGTTGGTGCAAGAAGTGCTCGCCCTGGCCAGGACTTTTTCCCGCTTACTGTAAATTACCAAGAAAAAACTTATGCCGCAGGCAAAATTCCTGGCGGTTTCTTCCGTCGTGAAGGACGTCCTAGCGAAAAAGAAACACTGACTTGTCGTTTAATCGACAGACCTATCAGACCATTGTTTCCTAAAGGATTCATGAACGAAGTTCAGGTGGTTTGTACTGTTGTTTCCACAGACAAGAACCAAGATCCAGATATTGCAGCAATGATTGGTACGTCAGCTGCGCTGTCTATTTCAGGCATTCCCTTTAAAGGACCAATTGGTGCAGCTCGTGTGGGTTACATTGATGGCAACTATATTCTAAATCCAGGATATGACGTTCTAAAAGAGTCTATGCTTAACATGGTGGTAGCCGGCACTGACGGTGCTGTGTTGATGGTTGAGTCTGAAGCGAAAGAATTAACCGAAGACGAAATGCTTGGTGCCGTTTTGTTCGCGCACCAAGAAATGCAGACTATCATTACTGCGGTAGCTGAGTTTGCAACGGAAGCGGGCAAGCCTTCTTGGGATTGGCAGGCTGAAGAAAAAGACGAAGCTCTTCTTTCTAAGGTTAGCGATTCTATCAAAGCGGATCTTGGTGAAGCCTATCGCATTAGCGATAAAATGGATCGCCAAACTAAAGTTGGCGAAATCAAGAGAAGCATCGTTGAACAACTTGCTGGTGGCGACGCAGCTGCATACGCAGGGGACGACGTTGCAGATATGTTCGGCAAAGTAGAAAAAGATTTGGTGCGCCAGCGCGTATTGAATGGCGAGCCTCGCATTGATGGCCGCGATCTGCGTACAGTGCGACCTATTGAAGTAGAAGTTGGCGTTCTACCAAAAGCTCATGGATCGGCGCTGTTTACTCGCGGCGAAACCCAGGCGCTTGTAGTTGCAACGCTTGGTACGTTGCGAGATGCAGCCATGATTGACGCGCTAGAAGGATCTTACAAAGATACCTTTATGCTGCACTACAACTTCCCTCCATACAGTGTAGGTGAAGCCGGCTTTATGAGCGGCCCTAAGCGGCGCGAAATTGGTCACGGTAAGTTGGCTCGTAGAGGTGTTACTGCTTCACTGCCAAATGCTGAAGATTTCCCATACACCATTCGCGTGGTTTCTGAAATTACAGAGTCTAATGGTTCTAGTTCTATGGCCAGTGTATGCGGTACGTCGCTAGCGCTAATGGACGCTGGCGTGCCAATGAAGGCACCTATCGCTGGTGTAGCTATGGGCTTAGTTAAAGAAGGCAACCGTTACGCTGTATTGACAGACATTTTGGGTGATGAAGATCACCTTGGTGATATGGACTTCAAGGTAGCGGGTACAGCAGCGGGTGTGACCGCATTGCAGATGGATATTAAGATCGACGGTATTACCGAAGAGATTATGGAAGCTGCAATGTCACAGGCTCACGAAGCTCGTATCCACATTCTTGATGAGATGAATAAGGTCATAAGCGTTTCACGAGAAGAGCTGTCTGACAACGCACCAGCTATGGTGACGTTGAATGTTCATCCAGACAAGATCCGCGACATCATTGGTAAAGGCGGTGCGACGATTCGTTCTATCGTTGAAGAAACTGGTGCTGAAGTGGACATCAATGACGACGGCAGCGTAAGAATTTATGCTGAAGACAGCGCAGCAAAAGATGCTGCTGTTAACCGTATTCAGGAAATTACTGCAGAAGCCGAAGTTGGCCGTATTTACCACGGTAAGGTAGAGCGGATTGTAGATTTCGGTGCTTTCGTTAACATTTTGCCTGGTAAAGATGGCTTGCTGCATATCTCACAAATCGCGGAAGAGCGTGTTGAGAATGTAGGCGACTATTTGAAAGAAGGCGAAGAAGTTGATGTGGTTGTTTTGGATGTAGATCAGCGTGGAAGAATCAAGCTGTCTATTAAGGAATTACCTAATTATCAAGAGCAGGATGCGCCAGAAGAGTAATTTCTTCTCTAGCAAACTGAAAAAAAACCGGCGTATACGCCGGTTTTTTTTGCTTAGATTTTTTTTCTGGAAGCGCCTAAGCGCGTAGCAATGAGCTAACCTGCTCGGTCAGTGGGTTGCGATTGCTGAGCAGTACTAACGATTACCAAACACTTATCGAACTCTTATCGAACTATTGCAGCACTCGGTTAGCAACTAAGTCATCCACTACAGAGGGGTCGGCTAAAGTTGATGTGTCGCCAAGGCTATCCAGTTCGTTGGCGGCAATTTTGCGTAAAATTCTGCGCATAATTTTGCCTGATCTTGTTTTCGGTAATCCTGGAGCCCACTGGATAACCTCGGGTTTGGCGATAGGGCCAATTTCGGTCCTGACCATGTCGATCAGCTCTTTTTGCAAGATCTCAGGATCATAGTCATCGCCTGCCATAAGCGTAACGTATGCGTAAATGGCTTCACCTTTAACAGCATGGGGGAAGCCAACAACGGCAGCTTCGGCCACGCGTGGGTGCAGTACTAGGGCACTTTCTACCTCAGCGGTGCCAATTCTGTGTCCCGAGATATTCATTACGTCGTCTACGCGTCCGGTGATCCAGTAGTAACCATCTTCATCTCGTCGAGCACCATCGCCGGTGAAATAGTAGCCTTTATAGGTTGAGTAATAGGTGTCTATAACTCGCTGGTGGTCGCCGTAGACCGTTCTGATTTGTCCGGGCCAAGCGCCAGTAATCACTAGGTTGCCTGAAGCCGCTCGCTCTTCTATGAGGTTACCTTCCGCATCCATGAGCGCGGGTTGCACGCCAAAGAACGGTAAACTGGCAGATCCCGGTTTAAGATCAGTTGCCCCAGGCAGTGGCGAAATCATGATGCCGCCAGTTTCTGTCTGCCACCACGTATCTACTATAGGGCAGCGACTGTCGCCAACTACTCTGTGATACCACTGCCACGCTTCAGGATTAATCGGCTCGCCTACGCTGCCTAGAAGGTGTAACGAGCTTCGAGAACACTTGGTCACGTAGTCATCGCCTTGGGCCATAAGTTGTCTTAGGGCAGTGGGCGCTGTGTAAAAAATATTTACTTGGTGCTTGTCGATTATTTCCCAGCAACGCGATGCATCCGGGTAGGTTGGAATACCCTCAAACATCAGTGTGGTTGCACCATTCGCCAGCGGGCCATAGACAATATATGAGTGCCCTGTAATCCACCCAACGTCCGCAGTGCACCAATAGACATCGCCGTCTTGATAGTCAAAAACGTATTTATGCGTCATGGCCGCATGCAGCAAATAGCCGCCGCTGGAATGTTGTACGCCTTTTGGCTTACCTGTGGAGCCGGAGGTATAGAGAATAAAGAGCGGGTCTTCCGCCTCCATGGTTGCAGGTTCTGCAGTGGTGGCCTGACTAGCTGTGAGTTCGTCGTACCAAATATCTCGTCCATCTTGCCACGGGATATCTGCGCCTGTTTTACGCACGGTCACGACTGTGTGCACATTTGGGCAGGACTCCAGCGCTTTTTCTGCATTTGCTTTGAGCGGGACGCTTTTACCGCCGCGCAAACCTTCGTCCGCGGTTATTAGGGTTTGGCAATCCGAATCTAAAATTCTGTCTTGCAGAGACTGTGGAGAAAAGCCGCCAAAAACGACGCTATGTACGGCGCCGATCCTTGCGCAAGCGAGCATCGCGTACACGGCTTCGGGAATCATGGGCATATAAATACATACGCGGTCACCTTTCTTAACACCTCGCGCTCTTAAGCCATTAGTCAGTTGGCAAACGTTATCCGATAGCTGTTGGTAGGTAATGTGGGCATCATTGTTGGGTTCATCGCCTTCCCAAATAATCGCAGTTTGCTTAGCGCGCTCGGGTAAGTGGCGATCTATGCAGTTGACGCTGACGTTGAGCTGGCCACCACTGAACCACGCGACGTTGCCGTTAGGTAGATCTGCATGCGACACCGTATCCCAAGGTTTTTGCCAATCCAGAAATAGGCTGGCTTGGTCTGCCCAAAAGCCGTCTGCATCTGTAATTGAGCGGTTATACATTTCCTTATAGGTATCGCGGTCAATAAGACATCTTTTTGCGATGTTTGCCGGAACCGGATAAGTGTCGCTCATGTTATTTCTCCATGTTCTATTGGTAGAGTCGTGAGAATCGGTTTTTGTGCTCAATAAATTGAAACCGCTCGGCTGACGACCTGGATTAAATCAGGGTGGGGTTAGGGTTATAAAATTGTCGCGTACCTTCCATGCACAATATTTGTTCAAGTAGGGCCAAAAAGTGTTCGTCGTTGTTAGCGAAATCAACTTCTGAAGCATTAACTATTAGCAGTGGTGCTTGGGTATAGTAATGAAAAAATTCTGTGTAGCTGTCGTTTAGAGCATCTAGATAATCCAGCTCAATACTTTGCTCAAAATCATTGCCTCTGTGCAATACACGGTCCTGCAGTGTTTTAGCTGGTGCCTGTAAATAGATGACAAGGTCCGGTACTGGTGGTTTCACCTTCAAGCTCTTTTGAATTTGTTGGTAGAGTAGAAATTCCTCTGCATCTAAGGTGAGCTTTGCGAAAAGCTCATCTTTTTCCATCATGAAGTCGGCGACCAAGGAGCGATCAAGTAAATCGTTGCCAGGCATATCGCTCACTTGTCGAGCACGATGGAGTAGGAAAAAAAGTTGTGTGGGTAGCGCTTGGCTAGCGCCTTCTGCGTAAAATCGATCCAAAAAAGGGTTTTCCGTCACGGGTTCTAGCATTAGGGGGTAGGCGAATACATCGGCCAATTTGCGCGCTAGGGTAGTCTTGCCCACACCAATTGGCCCTTCAATTGCCAAATATTTTGGTAAAGGTTGCATTTTCGCTGCCGCAGCGATCATTGTAGTTGCTCTCTGCACTGCGCTGACGACGAAATCACTTGGTAGGTTATTCATATCCATCAGCGATTCATTGATGGTCACCGAAGGGTCTGTAATTGCTTTTGTTAGGTTTTGTTCTGTCATGGTTCCAGTGAGAGGTTCAGCATTAACCGCCATGTTGCCCAAATTTGCGTTAGGTTAATCATGGACAAGGGTGGTCTTTGGTTCAACTGTCAATTACTCGAAAGGTGCCGAAGGCCAAGATTTGAATTGTTCTCTTAGTCGAGTTGGACACAATCAACCTAAATCGCTTGTTCACTGTTTTCAGGTAATTTGGCTTTATTTGTGCGTTTTTTGCGGCGTTTCTTTTTGACGTCTTTGGGTAGTGTTTGAATCATTTCCAGCTTATTTTCTGGATTAGCCGTTTGATAATTTGTCCACCAATCCGCGCACTCCTTTAGTTCTGGTTCAGACTCTGCTCGCAAGCATAAGAAGTCATACCCGGCTCTAAAGCGTTTGTGAGCGCTTACTCTATCGATCGACTTTGGGCTCCGATTTATCAGTCTGTCCTGGGTCATCCATACTTCACGTGCAAAACTACCAAACCGGCGCGGCACCGCGACAAAACTTTGTTGGTCTTTCAGCGTCATAAAGGCTGCATCTTCATCGCCGGGCTGCCACTCGTTTTTGCGTGCGCAGTAATCTTCCCACAATAGCACTGCCACGAGAAAACCGGGGGTGATAGACGCGCCGCCTTTAATCCTTTCATCAGTGTTACGCATGGCGGCCAAAACCAATGGACTTTGCGGGTTGCAGCTTGGGAACAATGCGCCGGCTAATTTAGTGTCGCGCATTTTGCGCCAAATTTTCTCGCCGTAACCATTGAGGAAAAGTTTTAAAAATTCGTCAAATAGCCGAGCTGGAGGGACGGCGTCTAATCGTTTTGCCGTGTCATCGACAAGGGCAAGAATTTTCTTCTCTACAGTAAAGCCAAGTTTCTCACCAAAGCGCAGTGCTCTTAGAACTCTCACCGGGTCTTCAGCCAGCCTTACCTTTGTCTCACCGATAAAGCGCAGACGTTTTTCTTCTATGTCTTTTAAGCCGCCCACATAATCTATGATCTCGTTGGTATTTGGATCGTAGTACAACGCATTTACACTGAAGTCTCTTCTAAAAGCATCTTCCTGGAGCGTGCCAAATGCATTGTCGCGCAAAATCATGCCTTGCTGATCGTGCACTACGTTATCAGACATGGATTGCCTGAAAGTGGACACTTCGATTAAATCTCTGCCATAGCGAACGTGAACGATGGGGAATCTGCGCCCCACAATTCTTGCGCGGCGAAAAATCTTACTTATTTTTTCGAGGGGTGCATTGGTTGCAACGTCGAAATCTTTAGGGCGCTCACCGCACAGGGCGTCTCTAACGCACCCGCCGACTAGGAAAGCTTGGAATCCATTAGCGTTGAGCTCAGCGATTACCTTGAGTGCGTTAGCATCTAAGTGCTTCTCTTTGATGCCATGCTTGGTCACTCGCAGCGCTTTAGGCGCCCCTGTACTTGTCTCTTTGGAAGTCAGTTTGAAGGTCCTATGGCGCCTCGTAAGCCGCGATTACGCGTCTTTTTGCGAGGAATATTTAGTCGTTGTCTGCGTTCCCAAAGGCTCTTTCTACTGATGCCGAGTTTTTCCGCTAACTCAGTTTCTGTGAGAGACTCTTCATTGTCTTGTACGAAGCGAACAAAGTAATCCTCTAATGATGTTTGAGATGGATCTAACGCAGCTAGATCAACATTATTTAAGGACTCTTCTGGCTCTATTGCGAGCAGACTTTTAGTAATGATGCCAGCTTCATCTGCCAGTATCACGGCGCGTTCAATAGCGTTGCCTAATTCTCTAACGTTGCCGGGCCAGTGATATTCGAGCATGGCTTTTCTTGCTTCGTCACCAATCTTCAGCAGCGGTTTATCAAGTTTACGGCAGGTTTCCGCTAGTAAGTATTCACTAATTTCTAGGATATCTTGATGTCGATTGCGCAGGGGCGAAAGGTTGAAACTCACCACATTTAGGCGGTAGAAAAGGTCCGAACGAAATGCACCATTTTCGGTCAGCGCTTTCAAATCTCTGTGAGTTGCGGCAATAATTCGAACGTTGACTGGATTGGTGTTTGCGCCGCCGACTTTACGATTTTCTCCCTGGGTTACTTGTAAGAGTCGAGCTTGGGCACTGGGCGTCAGCTCTGATATCTCATCTAGGAACAGGGTCCCTCCATCTGCGGCTTCCACTAGCCCGCGATTGCCCACTTGGTTGTCGCCGTAAGCCTCGGCACCGAAGAGTTCTGCCTCGATTAAATTTTGCGGCACGGTAGCGCAGTTAAGAATGATCATTGGCGCATGGGCGCGATCACTTGAGCCATGCAGCCCCTGTGCTACTAATTCTTTGCCTGTTCCTGACTGACCCAATATGAGAACGGAAGAATCTGTGGGGCCAACTTTACTGATGCGTCGGCGCAGAGTTTTCATCACCTCTGACGAGCCGACCATTTCCACTTGGTCTAGACTAGGTGCTTTAGCGCTTTTTGGGTGGGTAGTTGCCCTCTCAACACTGGCCAGTAGATCGCCAATCTCAGTAGGCATTGCCAAGTAGTCGATTGCACCAGACTGCAACATACTTACCGATTCTTTAATAGTTGGAGTCGATGCTAAAATAATAACGGGTAATTTTTGCGCCGTCTCCACCAAGTCATTTCGAATAACTTCGTCAATAATCAACAGGCAGTCGAATTGTGTCAAAGATTCTGAGGATAAATCTGCTGAGTCGCGCACCTCAATACCATGATTACGTATTTTGTTGGCCGTTTCCGTTCTTCGGTTCGAATCTTTGTCGATAAGAATTAGATTTATCATGGTTGGATGGTAGCAAACCCTCTAGGGCGAGTCGCTCAGAGAGTTGGGTTCTTTACTCTATTTGAGCCACATTTGAGGCTCTTTTTTAGTTTTATATAGGACATGGGTTGCAGTGCGCAAAACAAAGTTATGAATTAGCCGAAAATGGCGTGAGTTTTGCGGGTAGATTATCTAGGTTCCAGTTGGTTATACCCCATGCCAACAGTTTTTGTACTGACCAACTCTCCGTCTGCGGTCCGTGCATGCCGAGGTAGAAAAAGGCATCGCGCAAATTGTTGGCCGCAAAAGCATCATTTAATGCAGGCGCTAGGTTCTGTTTCGATAGTTTTTTGCCGTCTGCGTAGGTTAGGACGGGTATATGGGCATAAATTGGAGGAGTTAAACCGAGCGCTTGCATGAGGTGTATTTGTACCGATGTGGTTGGGTACAGATCCTGTCCTCGAACAACGTGGGTTATTTCCTCCGCATCATCTGCCGCAGTAGCTAGGTTATAGGCTATCAGACCGTCTTTTCGTCGAATGATGCAATCCCCAAATTCTGTGCCTAGATCATGCTCTTGCTTACCTAAAATTAGATCTTCGAAAGTTATCTTGTTCTCACCAACTGATATTCGGGTGGCGGCATTCTCGATAGCTTTCTTGTTATAGCGGCAGGTACCAGGATAAACCGCAAAGTCCGCCAACTGTTTGCGCGTGCAGGTACAAAAGAAAGATTGTGGTGCGAGGTGATTTAGCACTTTAGTGTAGTTCGCCGCGTGCTGACTTTGGTAGTCGATCGGCAGGTCGCTTTTTAGACCGTGAGCACTGAGAGTTTGCAAAATAGACTCGGTTGCATTGGGCGCCGCGCGGGGCGGGTCTAAATCGTCGATGCGAACGTGCCAACGCCCACCCCTCTGTTTGATATCGCAATAGCTAGCCACGGCAGCGATTAGGCTGCCCATGTGCAGTGGGCCGGTAGGCGAGGGCGCAAATCGCCCTAGCAATTTTTGATTTGGGACCATTGGTTCATTGGCTAAAAGATCGATGTTAGCTCAAAGCACGACGACAATGGGATATTCATACAAGATGGTGGGCGAGCGGGTTTGCGATTAAGCCCTTAGCCATTGTTGCCGTTGGCGAAATAATTGCGCATAACGTTGCGCAGAAGCTGCTATGTTTTGGCATGTTGCTTTAACTTCAGCGGCTAGATTCGGCGCCAATGATTCGGCGCCAAATACTCTTCGGGTTAGGTGGACCTAATTAGCCGTGTATTTGCCGCTCTTTGATTTCATCAAGAGCTTTGCAGTCAACGCACTGGGTAGCTGTTGGTCTTGCTTCCAAGCGACGCAAACCAATTTCGATGCCGCAGGTCTCGCAGTAGCCAAAATCATCTAGCTCCAGCAAATCTATGGTTTTATCGATTTTTTTGATTAATTTGCGCTCACGATCTCTGGTGCGCAGTTCAATACTGAACTCTTCTTCTTGAGTCGCTCGGTCGGCAGGGTCAGGAAAGTTCGCCGCTTCGTCTTGCATGTGATTCACGGTGCGATCGACTTCTTCCATCAACTCTGTGCGCCAGTTGACCAAAATTTCCTTTAGATGAGCAAGTTGCCCTTCGGTCATATACTTCTCACCACGCTTAGTTTTATAAGGTGTGAAGTTGCGGAATTGAGAGTCTGCGCCGGCACTTGCACGTTTTTTGGCAGTGCGAGTCACAGGAGTTTTTTCTGTCGCCTTTTTTGCTTTTGCATCAGCCGCCATGTTTGTGTCCTTCATTCGGGGTCTTTAAAACCCAAGATTAAGAGGGCGCGTAACCTACCAGAAGCGAAGGAGGAAAACTACATTTAAATACGCAAGGCAATTAGTCAATTTCATACACCTGTGAACTAGTGCAGAATTGGCGCTTCTAAATTCACGGTAAAGGCCATGTACTCACAGCTTAGTAATGATATTAGCCCTTTTACGGTTATGCAGTTGGTACAGCGCGCGGGCGAATTTGAAGCTAAAGGCAAAAGAGTAGTGCATTTCGAGGTAGGCGAGCCGGACTTTCAGACTGCTGTGCCTATTGTCTCGGCAGCTCACGCCGCGCTAGATGCTGGGCAGACCAAATACACTTCAGCCCAAGGTATTATTGAGTTGCGTCAGTGCATCGCGGATTTTTATCGCAGTCAAGACATAGCCATTCCAGTTGAGCGCATATTAGTCACAAGTGGTGCAAGTGGGGGGCTGGTGCTTTTGGCGTCTTTGCTGCTGGACGTAGGCGATGAATTGTTGATTACGGATCCAGGCTACCCGTGTAATGAAGTATTCGCCAAATTGGTTGGCGGTGTGCCGATAAAGGTACCTGTTTCTGCTGAAAATCGGTTTCAGCCTACGCTCGCTGATATTCAAAATGCATGGGGTGAAAACACCAAAGGGATTTTGCTTGCCTCGCCAGCCAATCCTACAGGTACCATGCTACATCCTGATGAGTTCATAGCTATTCAGAATTTTGTCGCTGCTCGGGGTGGTTTCTTTATTCTGGATGAAATTTATCAAAACTTAACTCGAGATCATGTGACCTACACGTCGGGCTTGAGTCTTTGCCCTGAAATTTTTGTACTCAATAGTTTTTCTAAATTTTTTGGTATGACCGGCTGGCGTCTGGGTTGGGTCGTTGTGCCGGAAGCTGCCGTCGAATCTTTAACTAAGTTAGCGCAAAATTTATTTATCTCTCCTAGTACCCCTGCCCAATACGCTGCGGTTGCGGCTTTTGCTGATGACACAATGTCGATACATAACCAGCGCAAAAAGACATTTGAAGCACGAGCAAAGATACTTTCGCAAGGGCTAGTCGCACTGGGTTTTAACATTCCAGTGATGCCAGATGGTGCGTTCTATCTTTATGTCGATATCAGTCATACGAACATGGACAGCGCGGATTTCTGTTGGCGCTTGATAGAGGACTATCAGGTTGCCGTAACGCCCGGATATGATTTTGGAGACAGCAATGCAGGCAATTATGTTCGCTTTGCATATACCACCAGCGAAGAGTCGATTGTCCTAGGCCTAGACCGCCTTGGTAAAGCCCTTGCAGATTGGGAGGTTAAAGTTTGAAACTGCCAAAATTATTCGAAGGTGTACTTGTTCGGCGTTATAAGCGTTTCCTAGCTGATGTTATTACCCTAGATGGTGAGCAACTTACGGTTCATTGCCCTAACACTGGTTCTATGACCGGTTGCGCGGTACCCGAGAGCCGAGTCTATTATTCAATATCTGATAATGCCAAGCGCAAGTATCCGGGTACTCTGGAATTTGTAAAAAGCGACCAGGGCCTTGTGAGTGTCAACACAGGCAGAGCCAATACGCTGGTTGGCGAAGGCCTGATGAATGGCCATATAGAAGCATTGAAAGAATATTCTGAGGTAAAACCAGAAATAAAGATCCCTGAAGGTAATGGGCGTTTCGACTTCCTAGCCTCAATTGGAGAGCGTCGAGCTTATGTAGAGGTGAAAAGTGTGACTCTACATATTGAAGGTACTCAGGGCGCATTTCCTGACTCAGTGAGCGAGCGTGCGCGTAAGCATGTGAATGCGTTGGTGAGGCGAGTTGAAGCGGGGGATCGCGGCGTACTCATTTTTTGTGCTCAGCATACTGGACTTGCTCGGATACGCCCCGCCCACGAGATTGACCCGTTGTATGCGCAGGCCCTAGAACAAGCCATTGATAAAGGCGTGGAAGTGCTTGCCTATGGATGTGTTACCGATTTGAACACTATGGCGCTTGGTGCCCAGCTAGAATTTTCGCTAACTTAACCGGTGGTAGGTTTTTGCAAAACATTGCTTGGGTTTGATCTGAGGGCGGATATAAAAGCCGCTTAGATTGCCATAACCTTGTAGGGGTTATGGCGTGTCACTTAGCCAGCGGGTGAGGCCAGCTAAACGCCTAATTTAAAACTCAGCTGACGAAGCTGGCTTTTAGATCTGCATAAGCCTGAATGGAAGTGAGTCGCGCGCCATAGGTTTGAATCAGATGGGCTGCTGCGTGATTAGCGAACTTCGCTGCATCTTGAGGGCTGGCACCTTGGCTTCTCGCGGCAAGACACGCTCCAGCGTAAATATCTCCGGCGCCATTGGTGTCTATAGGTTTAACCGACAGCCCGCTGACATTGCTGGAACCAGACTGAGTTACCACTTGAGCGCCGTCGCTTCCCAGGGTGATATACAACTCTGGTGCTATGTCTTTCAGCTCATTAATAGCGATATCTAGGCGGTCGGTTTGCGCCCAGCTCAATGCTTCTTCAGCATTACAGAATAAGACGTTTACACCGTTGCCAATAATGCTCGTTAACGAGTCGCGGAAGAATGAAACCATAGCAACATCAGACAGCGTTATGGCTGTTTGGATGCCTTTCTCGCGCGCTATTTCATGGCATTTTATTGCCGAAGCTGAGCTGGTTGGCGAAGAACTTAGGTAGCCCTCTATGTAAAGCATCTTAGCTTGGCTTAGCCCTGCTTGATCAACTTCATTCATTGTGACGTTGCTTGAAATGCCTAGGTCGGTGCACATTGTTCGTTGTGCGTCGTCAGTGATCATCACAAGACATTGGCCAGAGCTTTCACTGCTCTGAGTGTCGATAGCGGATGTGTGAATGTTGGCTTCTGACATCTCATTAGAAAAATAATTGCCGTTCACGTCATTAGCTAGTCTGCAGGCGTAACCTGTGGTTAAGCCAAAGCCTGTTGCTGCAAAAATAGTGTTAGCTGCTGAGCCGCCGCTACTTCTATTCATTGATTTGTCACCTAAGGCCTCTACCAATGCAGTGATTCGAGCTGAATCAGCGAGAGTCATTTGTCCTTTAGGTAATTCTTGAACTTGTAAAAAGTCGTCGTTGACTGTGACGTCAACATCAACGATTGCGTTTCCTATTCCATAAATATCGTACATTTTTATTGTTCCATTCTAAGCGTGTTTTTCTGCGACCAGTGCGAAAGCGCCCTCTGCAGCTTTTAGGGTGAGGTTGATGATTTCGTCATTATGTTCGGCGGATATAAACCCTGCCTCAAAAGCTGAGGGGGCAAGGTAAATGCCACTATCAAGCATCATGTGAAAAAAGTCATTGAACATAGCAATATTAGAGGCAGCTACATCTTGGTAGTTTTCAGCTTTTTCAATACCAAAGAAAAACCCAAACATGCCACAAACGTGATTTTCGCAGACGGTGATGCCATTTTTACTTGCGCCTTCCACTAGCCCGGCAATTAATTTGTCTGTGGCTTTGGTGATCTTTGTATAGACGTCCGGAGTCAGATGGTTAAGCGTGGTTAAGCCAGCGCTCATAGCTAATGGATTGCCAGAGAGCGTACCTGCTTGGTAAATAGGGCCTAAGGGGGCAATGTGGGACATAATATCTTGGCGTCCGCCAAATGCTCCTACGGGCAACCCGCCACCTACGATTTTGCCAAGTGTGGTGAGATCAGGGCGGATACCGTAAATTTCTTGGGCGCCACCCGGTGCAACTCTGAATCCGGTCATAACCTCGTCAAAGATTAAAACGCCGCCAAATTTCTCTGTCAGAGATTTCAGTCCGTGCAAAAAATCTGGGTCAGGGAGTATGCAGCCCATATTTCCTGCGATAGGTTCAACAATTACGCAGGCGATTTGATCACCATAGGCTTTGAAGAGTTGTTCGGTAGCCTCTAAGTCGTTGTAGGGCACTGTAAGTGTTTTTTCTGCTAGGGCTGCTGGTACACCAGGAGAGTTTGGCAGTCCAAGTGTAAGTACACCGCTACCAGCTTTGACCAACAATGAATCCGAGTGGCCGTGATAGCAGCCTTCAAATTTAACGATTAAGTCTCTACCGGTAAATCCTCTCGCAAGGCGAATAGCCGACATTGTTGCTTCGGTGCCTGAGTTGACCATGCGCACGCTTTCCATGCTGGGCATGATTTCGACAATTTTTTCCGCCACCATTATCTCTATTTCTGTAGGCGCGCCAAATCCTAGAGCTTTGCTGGCTTGTTCGGTTACCGCGTCTATAGTTGGTCGGTGATTATGCCCAAGGATCATCGGCCCCCAAGAACCAATGTAGTCAATGTAGGCGTTGTCATCTACGTCATAAATATATGCCCCTTGACCTCTTTCGAAAAAGATCGGGTCGCCGCCCACGCCTTTGAAAGCTCGGACCGGGGAATTGACCCCACCGGGGATAGTTTTGCAGGCTCTCTCTATTAGAGTTTTGGACTTGTCTCTATTCATATTGCTCTCGGTTCTAATTTTCTAAAAAGGCTTAAGGATGGCTAAAAGAACGACAGGTACGAGTATGAGTACCGGTATTTCATTAAAAATGCGGAAGAACTTCTCGCTATAAGGGGGTTCATCCCGAGCGAAAGCTTTGGTTATTTTGAGGCAGAAGTGTTGATAGCCAACTAGTACAAGCACCAAGGCGATTTTGATCCAGATCCATGTCTGGCCAGAAAGTGCTGTCCAGTTGACGGCCAGCATCCAAATACCCAAAACTATTGTCAAGATCATTGCCGGGTTCATGATGACCCGCAGCAGTTTAATCTCCATGATTTTAAAGCGGTCTTTACTGATTTGGTCTTCGGCGGCGGCGTGATAGACGAAAAGTCGTGGTAGATAAAAAATGCCTGCGAACCATGCTATGAGAGCAATCAGGTGGAATGCTTTGAGCCAGAGATAAATATTCAATGTCTAGTTTCCTAGGTTTGTTTTTCGGTTACGAACGGTCGGTTTAAATGTGGGTCAGTTGTAGCCGCCGAATGCGGTTAAATAGCAAAGGTGGTGCAGATGCCCCAAGTGCCAGTGTTGCCAATCGAAATTAGGATTGTTTCTTTCATTGGCGATCATTGAGGTACTATTGGCCCCCTCACTGCCACATTATAAGTAGAACGGTGGATAAATCTCTAAAAAGTCTTGGTGAAGTATGAAAAACTCTTTGTATAGAGTTGTTGAAGATAGACCTGCTCGCAAAAGCATATACGTCGTAGTGTCTATGCTCGCGCTATTGCTGTCTCTTGGTGGTGGATTTTTCGCCGGACAGTCGCGTGCCCAACAGGCAATAACCGAAAACTCTGGGCTGCGTGCAGCGCTGAGCGAGACGCAGGCTGCCGAGCAGAATCTGCGTAACAGGGTTGTCGATGCAGAGCTGTCGTTAGAAACTCAGAAGTTCGCTGTCACGGCTATGCGTGAGCAACTTACCGGCATGCACGGCGAGCGGGCCGAATTGCTTGAGGAGTTAGGGTTTTTTAGGAATCTCATGACTTCCGATGATGGTCCCCAAGGGTTGCGCGTGGGTGACTTCGATATACTGCCCGGTGAGGGCGGCAATAGTTATAACTTCGTTATATTAGTTACCCAGGCGGCGAAAGTCAGACGCATGGTATCTGGGCAAGCCTCATTGGTTGTACAGGGCACGATTGACGGCATAGAGACGCAGTTTACGCTAGCAGAGCTCGAGGCAAATTCTCAAGACTCACTGAATTTTCGCTTTCGGTATTTTCAAGATTTGGATGGCGTCCTAAATTTACCGGAGAATTTTGCGCCACAAGTGGTCATCGTGACCGTTCGTACGAAAAAAGGGCCGCCAGTAGATAGGTCTTTTCCTTGGGTCGTGGAAGAAGCATAAGATCTAATAGTTGCGTAAATGATAGATCTCTAAATAACACAACAGTTTAAACAGTTGCAAAAAGAGCAACTTAAAAGAGCAGTTAATTGAACGGGTAGAAGGAAGAGCAGATATGAAAGTAATGAAATCCAAACAAGACATTACCCTGGTAGCTGCAGACAGTGAAATTGAAGGCAGTCTGCATTTTAGTAGCCAGCTTTTTGTCAAAGGTAAAGTGACAGGCAATGTTTCAGCTGAAGAGCCTGGCGCTACATTGGTGGTGAGCCCTGAAGGGCTAGTAGTTGGAGATATTCGCGTACCTAATGTGATCATTAATGGTCGGCTTGAGGGCAATGTATATGCTGATGAGCGCTTAGAGGTGTCAGCAGGCGCGGAAGTTCAAGGTGATCTTTACTACAGCGTGATCGAAATGCACATGGGCGCCCAAGTTCAGGGGCGACTAATTCATGCGGAAAAAGATTCTAGCCAAAAAGGCACATTGCATACGCTGCCGGTAGACGGCGGTCGCACTTAGACTGGCCCACTGGGCGGGTAGTTGTAAATAGTTCGCTCTTTGTTTGCAGTGAGTTTGCAGTGAGTTTGCAGTGAGTTCACGCTTGGGTCCTACACAGGCCTTCCCTAGGCCTGCTAATCACATCGAGTGGCACTTGGTGGTGTTAAAAATCATCCGCACAGCGGCCTCATAAGGCCGCTGTGTCATTCTTGCCTAACCTTTCTTTGTTATTAGTTGCTTTTGGTTTTCTTGCTATGCCTATATGCTCTGCCAACAATCAAATCCTTGAGACAGTCGATTCCCATGCAAGCAGAAATTAGTTTTTCAGAAAGCGCCGCGATCAAAGTGAAGCGCCTAATAGACAACGATGGCGATGACTCTCTTAAACTGCGTGTCTTTATAACTGGCGGTGGTTGTAATGGTTTTTCCTACGGCTTCACATTTGACAGTGAAGTTGCAGAGGATGATGCAATGGTAGAGCGCGAGGGCGTGACTATGCTGGTAGATTCTATGAGCTACCCTTACCTCGCCGGCGCACAGGTGGACTACGTTGAGAATTTAAACGGCTCGCAGTTTGTGGTTACCAACCCAAATGCATCTGCTACTTGCGGGTGTGGCAGTTCCTTCGCTATATAAGCGGTCTAATTAGCGAGGGTTATTGTTGTTTCAAGTGACCGGGTGCTGGCGGAAATGCCGTGGCCATAAATAGGTCTCAAGAATGGCTCGTCCTGCTGCGTATTTAATATTTAGCTAGCCAGGAAATATAGCGCCGAGTATACGCTCGCCTTTGGCGCCTGTGACGGTAGGCATATTGCCAGGCAACTTGTTCATTCTTTGATAAGCGAGCCATGCGAATGCCGCGGCTTCTAAGGAATCTCCATCCACGCCCCAAAATTCGGTTGGCTGCACAATAATTTTGTTTCCCTCACCTAGTCCGCAGTTTACAGCTAGCCGCTGCATCAGATATTCGTTTAGCCTACCGCCCCCGCAGACAGCTACGGCTGCGATTCCGCTAGATTCTTTGCGTAGACAGCTTGCAATGCTTTGAGTGGTCAACTCAACTAAGGTCGCTTGTACGTCCTCTGTGGCAAGCGGCGCAGATGTTGACTGACTTATGATCTCTAGATGGCGTTCTAGCCAAGGTAGGTTGAAATATTCTCTACCGGTGCTTTTGGGTGCACCTAAGGCGAAGTATGGGTCTTGGAGGAAGGACTTAAGTAGACCGTCGCAGATTTGCCCACTAGCAGCCCAAGAGCCTCCTTGATCGAATGGCATGTCCTTATGACTCTTGCACCATTGGTCAATCAGGCCATTGCCCGGTCCAGTATCAAAACCAATCAGTGTCTGGCCGCCTAATAGGGTCAGATTACTAATGCCGCCAATGTTCAGAACAGCGATATTAGTATCCTGGTTGCCGAACAAAATTTTATGGAACGCAGGGGTTAATGGCGCGCCGTGTCCCGCCGCCGCAACGTCACGCCTGCGGAAGTCTGCAACCGTGGTGATCCCAGTTATCTCGGCAATACTGTTTGGATCGCCAATTTGCAGAGTAAAAGGTGTCGTGCGCCCGCCCGGAGGACGGTGTCGTATTGTTTGACCATGGCTGCCAATGGCAGCTACATCTGCGCCACTAACCCCCAACTCACTCAGGTAACTGTTAATGCTTAGGCCAATAAATTGCCCTAGCAAACTGTCACATTCCCCAAGCTGATCAAAATCGTCATCTTTGGGTTGGCCAAGTACTAAAAGGTCTTCACGTAGCGCAAAGGGCAGTGCTATGGTTTTAGCGTCAATGACTTTGACTTTCAGTTCGTCGTTTATTAGCTGGATATCTACTAAAGCGAGATCTAATCCATCTACACTGGTTCCGCTCATCGCGCCAACATAAAGCGATCTGTTGTTTTTTTTCATTGTGCAGTAACCAGTGTAATTTGGTCTTTATAGCTATTTAGCAGTAAGGCATATTGCCGGGTTGCTGCACGAAATGTGGCTAACTCCCTTTTTGCTACGGGCTCAGCTTTTGGCAGTTTCACCGTTCGGGGGTTTTTGTGCGTGCCGTTTACAAGAAACTCATAGTGTAGATGCGGCCCTGTTGCCCAACCGGTAGAACCCACATAACCGATGATTTGTCCCTGACGAACTTTACGCCCAGACTTTATGTTTTTGCCAAATTTTGAAAGGTGTAGATACTTTGTTACAAATTGCTCGCCATGTTGGATGACAATGTAACGCCCGTTTGAATTGGTTCTTGATGCAGTTTTTATTCTGCCATCGCCCGCCGCCAATATTGGGGTGCCGGTGGGGGCGGCATAATCTATGCCTCTATGTGGTCGAATTGTTTTGTGTAGAGGATGTCTCCTGCGTAAGTTGAAACTCGAACTAATGCGGGAAAATTCCACCGGGGCACGCAAGAAAGCCTTTCGCATACTTATGCCCTTGGGCGTGTAAAAATCTGTATTGCCCGTTGTGTTTGTGAAAGTTACCGCGGAATAGGTATTTTGTTGGTTGATGAAGTCCGCCGCCAAAATTTCTCCTGTGCCAATATATTCACCATCTAAATATAGTTCTTCATAGAGCACAAAAAATTGATCGCCAGGTCTTATGTCTAATACGAAGTCGATATCCCATTGAAATATTTGTGCCAGTCGCATAGTTAATTTATCTGGGAGGCCTGCTCTTTGGCTAGATAGGAATAGACTGTCATCGATGGTTGCATGTTTATAGGAAATTACTCTATCTGGGTGCGCGATGTTTTTTGCTGCGGAAAAATCGGTGTCTTCGCGGATAAACTCGAGAGACTCGAGTCGAGATGAGTGGTAAGTGAATTTGGTAAGTTGGCCGTTTGTCGATTCAAAAGTAATGCTATTGCCGGGAAAAATATTCTTCAGTTGTTTGCCTAATTTGGTGGCGCTAATTTGGTGTAAATCTTTTGCGGAGTATCCATTACGTGTAAAGATCTTAGCTAAACTGTCGCCGGCCCCGACTTTGTCGGTTGTGCTAATAGATTTTACTTGGATTGCAGTTGAAGACGTGTCAGCGACCAGTTCGCTGTTTTCCAATGCCTCTTTGACTGGATTTTGGTTGTCGGCAAGATTTTCGAGATTGATTGTATGCTTAGCATCTTCACTGTGACTCTCAATATCACTGCCAATTCCGCTAAGTTGTAAAATGAGTAGCCCTAGGCCTGTTATAAGGATTACTCGTTTGTGTAGGATCGGAAAGCTCATTCTATGTTTTTCTGCTCTTCAAGTTGGAAGCATAGGTGTGTTTGGCAGCTTGCTATCGCAAATCAGAATTCAGGCTGCGCCGCTTAGCTAAAGTCCGTGCAGTATAAGGGAATCTCGTTGCGAAAAAAGTCTTACTAGCGGGCACTGTTTTGCGCTGGTCCTCTCTGATTTAATACGACGCTCAGATCTACATGTTCTCATGAGTAATTTGCGAGTTATTATAGGGGTGTCGATCAATTTTTTTGAATTATACTTACGCTTTAAGGTGAATATGAAAACACAAGGTCTCATGCATGAGTTACGTTGGCGCGGGCTTGTATCTCAACTTTCTAACGCGGTTGGTCTAGAAGAATATTTGCAGGGTGGTCCCAGGTCGCTTTATTGTGGTTTTGATCCCACAGCAGACAGTTTGCATATAGGGAGTTTGGTGCCATTGCTCGCGCTTAAGCGTTTTCAGTTGCAGGGGCATAAACCAATACTATTGCTAGGTGGTGCTACGGGCTTGATAGGGGATCCTTCAGGTCGAGATGACGAACGTAATTTAAACACGAAGGATGTGGTGGGTTCTTGGGTAGAGTCCTTGCAAGCGCAGGTGGGTCGATTTTTAGATTTCGATGGTGACAATCCAGCGGTGATTTGCAACAACTTAGACTGGACCGAAAAATTAGATGTGGTGACTTTCCTGCGCGATATAGGTAAGCATTTTTCTGTTAACGGAATGATTCAGCGGGAGTCGGTGAAGGCTCGTCTTGATCGTGAAGGTCAAGGGATCTCCTACACTGAATTCAGCTATATGCTTTTGCAGGCGATGGATTTCTTGGAATTGGCGAGGCGCGAGGATTGCCTTATTCAAATTGGTGGCAGTGATCAATGGGGGAACATTGTTTCTGGTATTGATTTAGTGCGTAGGCACTTAGGCAAAGAAGCTTTCGCGTTAACCATGCCTTTGGTGACCAAGTCAGACGGCACGAAATTTGGTAAGTCAGCATCTGGCGCCATTTGGTTAGACGCGCAAAAGACTTCGCCCTACAGCTTTTACCAATTTTGGCTGAACACTGCCGATGCAGACGTCGAGCCGTTTTTGAAGCTTTTCACATTCCTCACAGAGGAGG
>CAJXUL010000024.1 GCA_913060615.1 uncultured Gammaproteobacteria bacterium
TACGAGATAGGAGTCCGTCTCGTGGGCTCGGAGATGTGTATAAGAGACAGCTAATCTGATTGCTATGGAACCAAGTGCGGGACGAATGCCAAGAGGTGTCTAACTGCCCGTCTGTGGCATTGCTTGAACGGCCGCCGTAGGCGTATTCAATACCGTTGGCAGTACCATGGTTGCGCAAAACCTCTGAAGGTTGGAGGCCCGCGGCCAAGTTGACGCCGTCGCTGAATATTTCCAGCTCGGCCAAGCGGTAACTACTAAATACGGGGAAATACAGTGCCACATACTGGGCTTGCCCCGAGGCTACCGCGGCATCCACGGCAAAGGTCACCGACGGTTGTACAATAACCTGGTAGGCACTGGACGCTGCACTTTCGTTACCATTACTGCTTTCTATAATGGCGGTAAAGTTATGGCTACCTGGCGTTAATGCATTTTCGCCAAGCACCGTATAAGACCAATTGGTACCGTCTACTGTGGCTGTGCCCAAACGCACGCCCCCATCGTAAATGGCAACCACCTGACCCGTGCCCAGTTGGGCGCTGACTTCACCGTTAATGGTGGGGGTTGTGTCGTCACTGGTAGAGCCACTTTGCACTGGACCGGTCACGGACCCTGTTGCCGTGGACAACGTGGCGCTGGCTACTGCGTCGTCATCAATGCCGACAATACTCACGGTTTGGGTAATAGTGGAGGTGTCGATAGACAACAACCTATCGCTGCTTACCGCCAAAACATTACCTTGAGCATCTTCAATGCGTATGGTGAGTAGGTGCTCACCGTCGGCAAGGGTTTCTGTCGGGGTAAAGGTATACGAGCTGTCGCTGTTCACTGTGGCCACACCATTGACTTGTTTACGCACGCTTTGATTCATTTTTTTTCGACTTCTTATCTTTCTACTTGTTGTTTTTTACTTTCTAGTTTTTTACTTGTTAATCGTTCTCAATTATTTTTTGCTATTTCTTTGTTAGCTTTTGACCATTCAAAGGTGCGTTTAAAACTTTGGGAACAACCACCTGCTCACCACTTTTGGGCAGGAGCAAAGTTCCATGCTGGCAAAGGTGCCAAAACACAGCCTCTCTAGCACATCAAAAATGGACAAACGGTACAAAAGCGGTGACGACCCCTCCTAACAACGAGCGGTACCAATTCTGTCAATAGGCGAGCAACCTGTGTAAATGCGGGCACAACACTTTCGTCAGCCTGAAATCGACCGCGGGCTGGCATTTAATGTGGTCTGAGAAAGCAAATATTGAGGAGACGCGGGAGGCTTTTGAAAGGGCGTTGGAGGGAACAAATTATTTGTTTAAACTCAATGAGTTAGGAGGGTTTGACTTTCAATTTGCCGAAAACACAAAAGTTTGCCAAGGTGTGCTATGCCAAAATATATCGACAGAACGAAAAAGTACTACGCCGAACTCGGCTACACGGCTTACAAGTGGGCTAGCTTTTCAAAGGTGCCGTTTATCGCGTTAAATGCACCTTTGGAGAATATGAAGCTGACTTTGATCACCACCGCTGCACGCGTTACGCCCACGGGAGGCGACCAAGGCCTAGGCGCCACATATAACGCGAACGCCAAGTTTTTTAATGTTTTCACCGTGCCCACAACGCCCATTCCGGATTTGCGCATTTCTCATCTTAGCTATGACCGCGACCATTGCTTGGCAGATGATCCAAATACTTGGCTACCCATCAACGCTCTTCTTCATGCTGATGAGCAGGCAATTATTGGCAGCCTTGCAGATGAGGTTATTTGCTTGCCTACCAACCGAAGCCAGCGAGCAACCATTGAACAAGACTGCCCCGCCGTTGTGGATCATTGTCAGAGGCTGAATACTGATGTGGTTTTACTGGTGCCCACCTGACCCATTTGTCACCAGTCGGTCAGTTTGGCCGCTAGAGCATTAGAGGAAGCAGGTATACCTACGGTGATTATGGGTTGCGCACGAGATATAGTTGAACATGTAGGCGTGCCAAGATTTTTCCACAGCGATTTCCCGTTAGGACATTCCGCAGGTAAACCTCATAACAAGGATTCACAAGCGCAGACGCTTAAACATGCCCTAAAAATGTTAGAGACCGCGACCAAACCCAGAACCACAGTGGTGTCTAGTCAGGTGTGGGCAGCAAACGATGCTTGGAAAAATGACTTTTTGAACATCGAGCGTTTGAGTGCAAGGGAAATAGAAGTCTTGCGCGAGGAATATAAAGCCCAGCGAGACGCTGCTGGCAAACTGAAAAGGCTGGTTTAGCAAAACAAGCGCATAACCCTAATATGAGGCACGAAACAAATGCATTAAGCCTAAGCTTCGCGCAACCATGCCATTGCTATTGCTGCCGGCACTAAGAGTAATGCTAATGCCACATAAGCATAGTTATAGCTGGCGAAAACGTCATAAGTCCAACCGGCCATAATTGGGCTGGTTGCACCCGCCAGGATGGTTAGTGTGCCAAAACCCATAACTCGACCGAAGGATACGGTACCAAAGCGTGCGCTATAAATGAGCCCCATTAAGGGCAGAATACTCCCTCCAGATAACCCCATGGCTATAGTGGCCAAGGTCAGAATAATCACATTGTCTGCAAGAGCAATTAACGCTAATGCTAACAGCCCAATACCATTTGCTAACCAATATAAGTAGCGGTGGTCTATCCGGTCGCCCAGCATACCAAAAAACAGTTTACCCAAAACCATTGAGACCGAACTCAGTGCAATAAGGTTAGCCGTAACCTCCGTCGCCAGACCAATGTCTCGAGTAATAATGCCTAAGTTAAATTGCAAAGCGCCAAAGGACATACTCAGCGGCGCTATACCGAAGAAAGGCAGCCAAAACAGCGACGTTGTAAGTATTTCTTTGGTGGTCCACACACGCGTATCCGTGGCATTTAGCGTCTTAGTAGCCGCACTTTTTTGGGGCTTGCGGCGTAAGAGTAGCCACGTCGCAGGCAGAACAACGACTACTGCGAGCACCAGTATGTTTTGCATGACATCACGCCAACCCATTTCTAACAGCCAACCGGCGACCAACAACGGGAGAATAATGCCGCCTATATTGGTGCCCATGGAGGAAATGCCTAGCGCCAGACCGCGCTGCTCTTTAAACCACCTTGTCACTAACGTTTGCGACGTGAGCGAACCCATTAAGGCCATAGCCAGCGGCATAAACGTGGCATAAACCAGCCAGAGCTGAAATAGTGAGGTGACGTGCTGGGCCAAGGTCAAACCGATGACCAGTGAGAGCAAGCCGATTGTCACCACCCACTGGGGTGGGTAGGCGTCCAGCGCTCGACCAACAAATGGCGAAACCAAACCCACACCAATTTGCAGCAGCGCCACGGTTAACATCAAGTCACGACGACTGCTAGAAAACTCTTCTAACCAAGGCAGTGAGAACAAGGCAAAACAATATATCAGTGTGCCAACACTGACTGCCTGAATGGTAATGCCATAGGCTACCACCACCCATCGATAATAATGGTCGGACAGTAACGGCTGATCTAAAGTTGTGCTCACAAGCTACTTTGTAGCTATTCTGGCAGCGCTAATACTCGCTTAGCGAGAATATTGAGTTGCACTTCGGAAGTGCCCCCTTCAATGGAGTTAGCCTTAGATCTTAACCAAGCTCTGGTGGTATTGAGTTCGTCATCATTGAAGGTATCGCCGCCCCAGCCTAAAGACTGAGTGCCTAAAATAGACAACAACAACTCGTATTTACCTTTGTTTTGCTCAGTGCCGTAATACTTGAACATTGAAGAGACTGCACCGGGCGCTGTACCCGTGGCAGATTCTTGCACACTGCGCTTCATTGTTAGAGCGAAAGCTGAGTCATTCATTCGGTGACTGAGAATTTGGCTGCGCAGTACTGCGTCATCTACTTTGCCCTGCTCATCTAAGCCAACGTACTGCTTGGCATATTCTTCAATGGACGTGGTTTTTTGTGCCCCGCCAATGCCGCCGATAGATGAGCGCTCGTGTTGTAACAGTCGTTTACCTACAGTCCAGCCTTTGTTCAGTTCATAAACCAAGTTGGCTTTGGGTACTCGAACGTCGTCCAAAAAGGTCTCGCAAAAGGGTGACAATCCGCTGATGAGCTTGATCGGTTTAACGCTTACACCAGGTGTGCGCATGTCGAATAATACAAAGGAAATACCCTCGTGCTTTGATGCCTCAAAGTCGGTGCGCACCAAACAGAACATCCAGTCCGCATGATCTGCACCGGAGGTCCAAATTTTTTGCCCATTAACAATAAAGTCGTCGCCATCTTCTATGGCCGATGTGCGCAGGCTGGCAAGGTCTGACCCCGAACCGGGTTCGCTGTAGCCCTGACACCACCAAATGTCACCACGAGCAATATTGGCCAAGTGCTCTTGCTTTTGCAGGTCTGTGCCATATTCCAGTAACGCCGGGCCGATCATACTGATGCCCATACCCACCAATGGCGGACGCGCGTTAACGCGACGCATTTCTGCTTGCAGCACAACCACTTGGTCTTTATCTAACCCTGCGCCGCCGTATTCTTTAGGCCAGCTCGGTACGGTAAAACCACGCTCTGCGCAGCGGTCTAACCATAACTTGGTATCTTGATTTTTGTATTGAGCGCGCTTGCCGCCGCCGGGCATTTCGTTTGCCACCATGGGGGTGCGCATTGACGCTGGGCAAGACTCTTCTAGCCAACCACGTACTTCTGATCGAAAACTATTTAATTCAGACATCTCTTTCCCTTACTTTCTTTTACTTTCTTGTAATTTTTGCTTTTTGCTTTTTTTGACTTTCGGCTTTTAGTTTTTTGTTGTTCTTTTTTTTCGTAGTTTTTTTCGTAGCTTTTTTCTGCCACCACTACCGTAAACTTGGCTTTACCGCCCTACTTTGGTCCGATGAAGATATTACAGCAAAATGATTACTATGGCTGCGGGCTGTTTTTTTGCGGCGCAAGCAGCACAATCTGCTTCTCCTCGCTAGCCGCTTCCAACCACTAAAACTCTCGCAATACTCGAATGCCGCGGTCATCGCTGCTGCGACTGGAAGCATTGCGATAACTGGAGGCTGCTTCTTCTGCAGTAGAATCCCAGGAACCGCCACGGTAGCCGTGACTTTCACAACTGGCACCCAAAGTGGGGTCGCTGCCAATGATTGGGGCTTGGCTATACTCGGGTATACCGCATTCTTGGACCCACTCAGCCACGTTGCCGTACATGTCATGCAAGCCAAATTTGTTCGGCTTGTACTGACCCCCAGGGCCTGGTCTGACTTGGCCGTCATCGCAATTGGTCACTGTCCAAGAGCGAAAAGTTTGCTTGGTGGATAAATCGCTGATGTTTGCGTAATTACACATCTTTAATGGGTCATCGCCAAAAGAATAGGCGCTGCTACTGCCGGCACGCGCTGCATATTCCCATTCAGATTCGGTGAGTAGACGATAACGCTGACCACTTTCTTGGCTTAACCATTGCGTATAAGCAACGGCGTCTTTGTGGGTGACATGGGCTACTGGCAGTTGCGGATCTAGCTTTAGTGTCCGGCTGTCTACCTTGCGCTTTGTTTGCGTGACAAATTGCAGGAACTGCGCAACGGTGATTTCGTATTTCGACACGGCAAAAGGCTGTGGCAGCACTACTGAGTGTGCAGGTTGCTCGGAAGGTGGGCCAGTATCGTTGCCCATCTGGAAGCGATTTGGGGCCAACACTATCATTTGCGGGCCCTGATCTAGTGATGAGAGGCTGTCTGTGAATTCTCTACCCACCTTTGCATTGAGCACTGGCAGCGAAAATTTAAGACTGACGCCTTTGGCGCCTACATTAACGGACTTTGTTTCGGTGCGGTGCCCCATTGCAGCGACTCGAATGCCCACCTTACCCACGGGGACGCGCATATTAGGCTGGTAGGGTTTACTGACTTTGTCAGCACCGTTTAGATAACTGACGTTAACAATGGCATTCGACTCTCTAACACTAATATTTAGCGCCCCATACTCGCGTTTTAAGGTTATTGAGCGCTGGTTCTCGCCGTATTTAACACTATGCCTGAACGCTTGGGTAACATAGCCGCGCTTGCTGACTTGAATTGCGTATTCACCGATAGGTAGACGCATATTAGATTTGTAGGATAGCTGCTTACCCACAAACGCCACTTTGGCACCCGCAGGTCTCACTCGGAATTTCAACGAACCATGAGGGTCTACGTTCAATGACAGGTTAACGGACAGCGTCTCGCCGGTTTTCAGCTCTACGGACTGAGTTATAGCTCTGCGCTCTGCTTGGCCCATCATAATTTCATGGGGCCCGGAGGGTAGGGTGATTTCTGTTGGGGTTACCGCATCTAACCTTTGCCCATCTACTTCCACCCACGCACCCTTGGGGTTGGAGAGTAATTTTACTGTGCCCTCACCCAGTTGAAGGTCGAGGTTTCTGACTACTCGCTGACCATAGGCGACATCTATTTGCTCGCTGTAGGGCGCATAGTGGCTATGGGTAATGTCTAACTTATGGCGGCCGGTGGAAATTTCAAACCCGTTCATCGGGCTACGCGCCACGGCTTTACCGTCAATTTTCACTAGAGCGCCAGCAGGCGTGGTTACCACAGTTAATGTTGCGAGGAGCAAAAAGTAATAGAGGGCAGCAACCACGGCCAAACCAACGCCCACGCCTATTATTGCTATTTTTCTTCTTTGCACGGTGTGCTCCCCTTCGAGTTTGATCATACTCCCCGTGAGAGAGACATAATGCCAGCAAGAACTTTTGTAACCGGTTTGGCACAGCTTTTAATATAGAGGTATAGCGTTTATGAGTACACAACGACAGCAACCTGAGGTTATTGCGGCGGCGCTTGGCGCATCGAGCATTGCCATTGTGGGTTTATCCTCTAACCCTATGCGGCCCAGTTACGGTGTAGCCGAGTATCTGATTAATGCCGGCTATAAAGTGATTCCGGTGAACCCTAGGGAGCAAGAGGTGCTGGGCTTACCTTGTTATGCAAGCCTCGCCGAGGTACCCGTGGTCATTGATATGGTAGATGTATTTCGTGAATCCTCAGCTGTGCCCGACATTGCCCAACAAGCAGTTGCAGTTGGCGCGAAGTTTTTGTGGCTGCAGTTAGGCGTGATCAGCGATGAGGGTGTTGCTATTGCCGAGGCGGGCGACATGCAGTGCGTTGTGGATTTATGCACAAAAATTGAACATCAACGCCTCTTGTAAAGGGACCTAAAAGTAACCGGGCGTAAAGGGACGTAAACGCCCACAACAGGCCCTTAACGCACTTAGCCACTCTTATGACCGTTGTCTAAGGCTGTTATCTATGCCTTTTATCTATCCCTTCTATCTATGCCTTTTATCTATTGTTGTTCAAGCGCTGTGGGGTTGAATGGTCTTTTCAATAGATAGGAGCTGCATTGATAGAAATTTATTAAACAGGCGCCCAAACTCTGCCTAGTCGGCTGTCTAATCAGCGTTCTATGCAGCGTTCTATGCAGGAAGGCCCACCAACATTTTGGCAGCGACACAAAAGGCATGTATTGCCTCGCGCATATCGTCACGCCGAGCTTGGCCTGCACTTTCACTGAAACAAAAGCTCAACCGCAGTTGGTTCATGCCTGCGCCTGTGTCTCTTTGCCGTGCATCGATGGGGTAGAAGTCATACATGGGTATAACCACTAGTCCGTGCTTCATGACCATTTGTTCAATCATTGCGTCGTCTGTGAGGACAGGACCATTTACGCCGTCTGCCAAAAAGCTGAACACAGTAAAGAAACCGCCATCAGGTAGGGTCCAGCTGAAATACTCAGGGTACTGTCCCAACTCTTGCTCTAGTACTTCTAGCAATATCTCGCGGTTTTCGCGGTAGACCACTAACTTGCTCTCGGCCAAAGGCCACATGCTTTGTAATTCGGTAAAGCCACCTTGACCGTCTGGCTCATTTAGTAGGGCTTCAAAGCCCATCAATGCAGCAGGGTTATGAAAGAGCAGTTCGCTGCTAGATTCCACCAGCGCCAGTTCAGATAAAGGCACGCTTTGGCCTTGACTGATTTCTAGCTGCGCCTCGCTGTAAAGGAAGCCAACCCGAGGGCCTGGAAAGCCAATTTTTGAACCGGTAAACAGATGTACTACTTGGTCTGGCGCCATGCTGAAGAAGGGCTTAGGACGCTTATCTGCATCGGCGAAATTGATGTACAAGTACGGGGCGTCCTCAACAATGAGAATGCCCTCTTCTTTAACCACGGCCAAAATTTCTTCACGGCGCTTTTGCGTGAAGGAAAATCCGCCCGGATTGTGCCCATCTGGCACCGTGTAATAAAAGGGAACAAAGTAGCCTTGCTCACGCGCTGCTCTAATCTGCTTGCGCATCAGCTCCGGTTTCGGGCCTTCGCCGTCCATGTCTACACTGAAAATACTGGCGTGTTGGCATAACGCCGCTCGCGCGGTGAAGCCCGCGTAAGTAGGCGCGTCGGTGATGTAGGCCACCTGCTCGCCACTACGTTCAAACATTGAGCAAATGAGACTGATGCCACCAGATGCGCCCACGGTGGGAATGAGTTTGCTAGGGTCTAAGGTCAAATTCCAATCTTTGCCATATACACGGGCAAATGTCTCACGCACGGAGACCGGCCCTAAGGTGTCTGTGTAGGAATAAGACTCTCGTAAATACTCGGGCAAAACATCCGGGTCGTTGACCCCTTCTTGCTCACGCAAGTGCGCAAAGTAGCTTTCTTGATGCTGCAAAAAGCCTCTGGGATCGGTGACTTCCGGATGCGGATAGCCTGCACCTAAGTGGTGTACTTTAAGTCCACGCTCACTGGCGATTTCACGTAAACCGGGCAGCGATGCGGCCATTTTACGTGTTACCGAAACTGCTTGTTTTTTTACTTTTGGGGCGACTAAGTTAGCCAATCTACTTCCCTTTTATTCACTGCTAAAAATTCTCAATATTTGCCTAAGGCCTGCCACTAATAAAACGCGGAACAGGCTGCTCTCCCAGCTACTCTGCTCAACCTAAAAGGCGGTCTCTTAGATGCAGTGCAAATGGCAATAATTACGGTATGAACTTTAGGAGCTTTGCTTGGTGCTGTCGACAGGACATTTGCCTGCGGGGCAAAAAAGTCCATGAACCCTGAGGAGGTTTTAGTCTTCTAACGCCTTTTTGCGATGTTTATCCGCGGACGACGCTTTAACCTTTTTACCAAATTGGCGTTCACGATTGTGCCGCTGTGACACAGACTCTCTGTTAACCGCCTCTTCGGTTTTAAGCTTGCTGTAGCTTTCTAATCGGCGCGGATCTAACCCGCCATCCAATACTGCCTGACGCACAGCACACCCTGGCTCGGCCTGGTGCGCACAGTCATTAAAACGGCACATTTGAGCCAATTCATCGACATCTGCAAAAAGCAGATCTACACCTTCTTCAGCTTCAGCAATTTGTAACTCACGCATACCTGGGCTGTCTAATATGACCCCGCCCTGAGGCAGTTTATGCAGCGAGCGGTTAGTAGTGGTATGGCGACCCTTGTCGTCTTCTTCGCGCACACTCTGGGTGAACTGGACTTGGTGACCTGTAAGCGTATTCACCAAGGTCGACTTACCCACGCCCGAGGAGCCGAGCAAAGCAATAGTTTGACCACTAGCGCACCAAGGCAGTAATGGCGCAACACTGGCCTCGTCTAGCGCATTGACCACAAAGGAAGCAATGCTTTTAAACTGCGCCTGCAGCTCGTCTTGAAAGGCCTCCACATCTCCAGCCAAATCAGACTTGGTTAAAATAAGCACTGGCTCTATACCCGAATCCATGACAACGGATAGATAACGCTCTAAGCGCGCGGGGCTAAAGTCTGTATTACAGGAGGTGACAATGAATGCTGCGTCAACATTGGCGGCGATGAGCTGTACGCCGCCCCCTGAGGGACTGAGCCTTTTAACCAAACTTAGGCGCGGCAAAATATGCGTGAGTGCGCCGGTGTAGGCATCTACTAACACCCAGTCGCCCACGGTAGGCCGGCTTTCTTCCGCGCCGCGAAACCATTTGCCGCTTAAGGGGACCTTGTCTGAGCCCGTGCTTAACATTGGCGCAACTTGCAACCCCGTGCGCTGCACGGCGGTAACGCGCACCACGCGCAGAGATTTGGCAGGCGTTGCTTCGCTATGCGGCACATCAGTTTGAATATCTGAATTTACGCTAATCGCCCCCTGCATAAAAAAAGGCTTCCAGCCAAGAACGTTGAGTGTGGGTATGTCGGCATAGATTGTCATAGACAGGTGTAGAAGATCCTTTTTCAGCTTTGGCCAATTTAGACCAGCTTTCGGGGCCAGAGTGTACAAACTTATGCGCTGTTTTACTGCAATACTCACGTGAATAGATATAGAGGATTTTTCGACAGCTTTGCGTTTGCGCCGGATACGAAGAGCGAGGCAAGCTGATCAGCTACCTCGGTCAATGCACAATTCTCGCTAAAAATCCCAAACGGGGTTGGGGTTCGTTTTGAAGACCGGATCTAATGCCGACAATAAAGTTTGAGGTGCCTGCAAACCGTCAGAGATCGCCAAACTGGTTGCAGGGGCAACGCCCCAAAGCAAGCGACTAAAAGTGTTAATGGAACAGGACAGCGTGGGCAGAGATTTATCCAATTTCCCTGCGGGCATTAAGCGGGCGCTAGATTTATCACCAAACTCCACCGCGTAATGACCACCAACGCCGGCCCACGGTTCTTTTATTTTTGCAGTTACTTGTTTAGCTGTATTCAAAACTTCGGTTACTGGGTCTGTGAGGGACAAATTAAAGCGTACTGGGGAACCTGCAAAACTGACCGCGCTTACGCAGGCAGGCAGGTCCAATATTCTCAGCTGATACCAAGCGTAGGTATTTTGCTCGGCATAGTACTTACCTTTTTCTGCAATGGCCTGCTCTCGAAAGGGTCGCTTAAGCATACTTTGCAATTGTATCTCAGGTGGTTCGCGCAGCTTTATGGAGTAAATTTGATCGGCAAGAGATTTGAGTAACGCCAATAGTTCTAATAATTGCTCGCCGTTGCTGTAGCCCATTTTTTCTAAGGTGTATGGTCCGTGCTCGCCTTCACCGGAAAGCCAGATAAAATGTGTGAGGGTTTTGCCGGAAAAATAACCCAAGCCGAAGCTGTTCTCGGACATAAGACATTCGGCCCGAGCGCTGTGGGCATTGTTGATCACCACGGCACCATGTTTGCGCGGACGATTGACCATAGCTTTGAGCATTGCGTCTGAATCGGCCTCACTTAATCTACTGGGCGTACGCGGTTTTACTGACACATCAATTGAACTGGGGTCGATGGCGAACTCATTGGTATAAGCGCCCGTGCCAAAACCCACTTTGTTGTAAAAGCCTTGGTCGAACATACCTAGGGCGGCAACCGCAGCGCCTTTTTTTGCGCCACGGGCCAATTGCCAAGCGGTTAAGTTCTGCGCAAAGCCCGAGCCTCGTCCGATGCGACTGGTTGTTACCGCCGCGATGACGCACAACGGTAAATCTGTTGCATCTAAGCGCATGGTGCCAGATTGGGCGAGAACCGAGCATTCGGGATTACCGTTGATACACCCCACTACGGTGTCGTCTACCGCAAAAATGATGTCCATGGCTTTTTCCGGCGCATCCTCAGTCACCCAGCCGACCTCTCGCCAAATGCGTTTAATGGCTTTGAGATCTTGTTTGAAATTGAGTTCTCGGTATTCGACTTTGGTCAGATCGCTGTCTACGTGGGCTGGGGACCTGGTTTTTTTATCGCCTTCTTGGCTGCTTTCTTTGCTACTTTTTCCATGTGGGCTACTCTTGGCAATGCGGTATGCCAAAAGCTTATAAAGACAACTCTGCGCTGTACCGGTTAACCTCTCACCGGTAAGTTTTTTTCGACCTACGGTCTTTTTCTTCTTTCCCCCGCCAAGCCTTGCCCAGACCTAATGCGTAACCGATAAATTTTTGACACTAAACCCCCGGTGGCAACACGGGGCGGCTTACCGGGAAGTGCTTATTATTCACAGCCATATCTAATAACGCGGCTTTATCTGAATATTGGGCCAGTGCCTCCAACTGCATTCTGGTGACCGTCATCAGATCAAATTCTTTAGCGGCATGTCGGGCTAACGCGTCTTGTGGCGTAATCCAAGTGCTGGCCACGGTTTCTTGTTCATCATGACTACCGCGCTGACTCTCTGGTGCACCAGCAATAAAGAAACAAGTGTCAAACCTGCGCGGACGTCCCAGTGGCGTAACAAATCGGTTGTAATAATGCACATGATCTACCGCTAGCTTTAACGCTTCCTTTTGGCAAATATCTAACATGGTCATCTGACCATCATGAAGAGGATCACGATAAGCAGAGAACCGTTGCTGCACAGTCTCTTCAGCGAATGAGACCAATTCGCCTTGATTGTTATAAGCCAACATCAAGCCAGCTTCTTCAAAGGTTTCACGAATGGCTGCTAGCCAAAAACCGCGCCAATCATCACCCAGTGATGCGACCTGAAGGTCTTGGTCTTTTGACGGCCCAAAGCAGTGCGCGTCATACTCCAGTTGGTGGTCATCGGCGTCGACCTTGCCACCCGGAAAAACATACATACCAGAGGCAAAAACGGCGCTGCTGGTGCGCTTAAGCATAAATATTTCATAGCTGGTGGCGGCTTCGCGCACTAAAATTACTGTTGCGGCCGGCCGGATTGGTTGCTCGGCATTGCTCTGCGACCCAGTTGCAGGATTAGCTCCACCTTGGTTGGCACTAGACGACAAAAGATTCTCCCATTTATTTTTCTTGAACAGAATTAGAGGCTAACCCCTAGGCCCGCCTATTTCCAAGACTAATAAAAAGAACAAATAAAAGAACAAATTAGTTGGATCATTAGTCTGGGCATTAAAAGAAGGGTCCATGAATGGCAAAAGTGGGATGGATAGCGCTGTGGAATGGCCGGCGAAAAACCCATAGGTCTGTTCTCTCTCCATACAATCTAGTAACGTCACGGGAGGGGAAACATGATCAGATATTGGCGGCGTGAGCGATTTTGCTTTTTCAGTTGGCGCTTAAACAAGCGCTACTTTAAAAGGCAATCAACTGGCCCCACTGCCCAATTATTTGCGCTATAAGCTCAGGTACAGTTTTAGCTGGCGACCTGAATTACGGGCAACCCCCCTGATGTTGTAGCAAGGCGAATAGGTGCTCACGGAGAGAGGAGAATAAGAAGATGAAACTCAGCGTAGAATTTCCAAGCGTCGCTTATAGAGAGGGGCCTGCTGCGGTTAAAAAGCTGGCCAAAGCCATTGAGGACATTGGCTTTGATCAACTAGATATGTTTGACCATGTATTAATGGGTTATGGCACAGACCAGCGCCCTGCGCCCATGTACCCGCCAAAAATGCCTATTATGGAAGCCCTAATGGTGCTCTCCTATGCCGCCGCTGTAACCGACCGCATAGGCTTGGGTACCGAGGTGCTCATTCTGCCCCAGCGCCAACCGACTCTGGTGGCCAAACAAATCAGTACTTTAGATACGCTTTCTGGTGGCCGCGTGCGCTTGGGCGTTGGCGTGGGTTGGCAGGCGTCTGAATACGAGGCTCTGAACGAGGACTTTGGTAATCGCGGTAAGCGGATGGATGAGAGCATTAAACTGATTCGCGCCTATTGGACCGATGAAGAGGTGAATTTCCAAGGCGAGTTTTATACCGCCAATGCCATGGCAATGGAGCCTAAGTCGCCCCAAGGCAGCAAGTTACCCATTTGGATTGGCGGCACATCAAAGGCTGCGTTACGTCGGGTGGCAGAACTGGGCGATGGTTGGTTGGCTACAGCAATAGAAGATGTAGATGTGGCGAAAAGTTTTATACAGCGCATACACGAGCACGCTGAAAGCATTGGCCGCAATCCAAATGAGATAGGCATGCAAATGATGTTAGACGTGCCGCCACGCGATGAAGCTGGCAAGCAGTTTTATAAGCACGCAGACAACGTCTTGGCCCGAGCCGACGCGGTAAAGTCTGCGGGCTTTGAGTGGGGGGCATTAAACGCCACTGCCATGTTCCAAGCTGGCTACAAAAGCGTAGATGCGCTGATAGATCAGTTGGCCGTATTACACGACGCACTGCGTGCGCACCTAGGAAAACAATGATGAACGAAGAGAATAACGACGCTTATTGGAAGGCCAATATAAGGCTTATGCTGATCTTATTGAGCATCTGGTTTTTGGTTTCTTTTGTGTTTGGTATTTTGTTAGTCGACACATTGAATCAAATTCAGTTCTTTGGTTTTAAACTGGGATTTTGGTGGGCACAACAGGGTTCCATTTATGTATTCATCGTTTTAATTTTTACCTACACCGTGATGATGCAGAGCATCGACCGTAAGTTTGGCGTGTCTGATGACGATGAAGATGACACCTCTAAAAATGAGGAGGTGCAATAACATGGATGCTCAAACACTGACTTACATTTTTGTTGCCTTCACCTTTTCGGTTTACATAGGCATCGCCATTTGGTCGCGCGCAGGCACCACCAACGAATTCTATGTTGCTGGCGGCGGCGTCCCCCCCGTACTTAACGGCATGGCCACAGCAGCAGACTGGATGAGCGCAGCGTCGTTTATCTCCATGGCCGGCATTATTGCCTTTGCGGGTTATGACGCCTCGGTCTACCTAATGGGCTGGACTGGCGGTTATGTGATTTTGGCCATGCTACTGGCCCCCTACTTGCGCAAGTTTGGCCAATTCACAGTGCCGGACTTTATTGGCACACGGTACTACTCATCCACCGCTAGAGTGGTTGCGGTGGTTTGCCTCATTCTAATTTCATTCACCTATGTTGCCGGTCAAATGCGCGGCGTAGGCATTGTGTTCTCACAATTCTTGAACATACCCATCTTTTGGGGCGTGATTGTGGGCATGGCTATTGTATTCGTCTATGCAGTGTTAGGCGGCATGAAGGGCATTACTTACACCCAGGTCGCACAATTTTGTGTACTGATGTTTGCCTATCTGGTGCCTGCTATTTTTATCTCAATGTTGGTCACCGGCATTCCCATACCGCAGATTGGTTTAGGTGCGCAGGTTCTAGATGGATCAGGGCTTTCGGTCTTAGAGAAACTTGACCGCACCCTCATTGACTTAGGCTTTGGCGCGTATACCGAAGGCAGCAAAAGCACCATTGATGTATTTGCTATAACTATGGCGCTGATGATTGGTACAGCGGGGTTACCCCATGTGATTGTGCGCTTCTTCACCGTACCTAAAGTGTCAGACGCGCGTAAATCCGCTGGCTATGCGCTATTGTTTATTGCCTTGATTTACACCACTGCACCGGCAGTGGGCGCGTTTGCAAGAATCAACTTTATAGACAACGTACACAACGCTGAGTACGCAGACATACCCGCGTGGTTTCAAAGCTGGGAAAACATTGGCCTCATTGGCTGGGAAGACAAAAACGGCGACGGCAAAATTCAATATGCACCCGGCGCGCCCTTCCAAGGCAAGCCCACATTTTCGGACCAACGCCGGGCAGATGGTTCGCGCGAGATTACCAACGCAGCCACTGACAATACCAACGAAGTTTATGTAGACAGAGATATTATGGTGTTGGCGAACCCAGAAATTGCCGCGCTGCCTGCTTGGGTTATTGCCCTAGTTGCAGCAGGCGGGTTAGCCGCCGCCTTATCAACAGCCGCTGGATTGTTGCTGGTTATTTCAACGGCGATATCACATGACTTATTAAAGAAGACCTTTGCGAAAGGTATAAGCGATAAACAGGAATTGTTTTATGCACGAGTTGCCGCCGCCACAGCCATTGGTATTGCTGGATATCTAGGCATAGACCCGCCAGGGTTTGTGGCTCAAGTGGTCGCCTTTGCCTTTGGTTTAGCCGCAGCGTCGTTATTCCCAGCGATATTGCTAGGCATCTTCGACCGGCGAATGAACAAGGAAGGCGCCATAACCGGCATGTTAGCTGGCTTGATCTTCAGCTTTAGCTATATCGCTTTCTTCAAATTTGTTGCGCCAGAAATGAATACTGCGGAGTATTGGCTGTTTGGCATTTCACCAGAAGGCATTGGCAGCATAGGCGCGGTGGTTAACTTTACGTTGGCATTTGTGGTCTCTAGGCTGACACCGGATGTGCCTGCGGAAGTTGTTGCCATGGTAAATAACATTCGCATACCAAAGGGCGTCAACAAGCCTTCTATGCATTAGTGCATTAGTGCATTAGTGCATTAGTGCATTAGTGCATTAGTGTATTAGTGTATTAGTGTATTAGTGTATTAGTGCAGTAGCGCTGGCGCTTGCACAGTAGACCTCTTGCGCGCTGGCCACATCACAGCCTAAGAACGCACGCCACCACTGGCTAGAATCACTTCACCAGTGATCCAGTTAGATTCTGGCGCGCACATCAAATAAATCGCATTTGCAGCGTCTTCTGCTGTACCAATACGCCCTAGTGGTGACGCCAAACTTGCTTGCTCAATCTGTTGATGACTCAAGCCCACTTTGCGTGGTTGACCTTTCACCATTGAGATATTCGGTTCCGTTTCGTAGGGACTGGTTAGGCGCGTGTCGATGGCGCCAAAGGCCACCGCGTTCACGGTGACATTAAAGCGACCCCACTCTTTGGCCAGAGTGCGAGTTAACCCCACTACCGCTGCCTTACCCGCTGAATAAGCGAGTTGAGTTGCACCACCGTGCAGACCCATTGTTGAGGAGATATTGACTACTTTACGTACGTGAGATGACGAATCAGCATTGCCGCGCAGCCAGCGTCCGTAGGCGCGCAACACTCTGAATTGTGCTGACACGTGGATATCTAACATTGCATCCCACTGCTCATCACTCATGTTGTGAATAGCACTGTGCCAAATGTAGCCGGCATTATTAACAATAATATCCAAGCCACCAAAGGCTTCAATACCCGCTTCAACGAGCCGGTCGCCTGCATCTAATTCTGTTAAGTCTGCCGGATAAGCAATGGCACCCGGTAACTCGTCGGCCACTTGCTGGGCCACATCTGCATCTAAATCATTAACCAGCACTCTGGCACCAGCGTCGGTGAGTTTCTTCGCTGTTGCCGCGCCAATGCCGCGACCTGCGCCCGTGACCAGTGCAAATTTACCCTGCAAATTACTCATAAAACTCTCCAAGCATTAGCGCAAACTACTCTTATTGTTGGAATGGCTTTTGCCAACCTGCTGCCCGCCCTACCATTTAACGAACTGTTAGATAACTTTTTTTCGAACTATTTACCGAACTATTTACCGAACTATTTTCCGAACTTGGCTTTTGCTTCACGGCGGCGTGCGTGCAATAGCGGTTCTGTATAACCACTGGGTTGCGCCATGCCTTTAAAGATCAAATCACAGGCGGCTTGAAAGGCTACGCTGTCATCAAAGTTAGGCGCCATGTTGCGGTACTCTGCATCACCCGCATTTTGCCCGTCTACAATGGCGGCCATGCGCTGCAAGGTTTCAGTGACTTGAGCTTCGCTACAGATATCGTGGTGTAGCCAATTAGCAATGTGCTGGCTGGAAATGCGCAATGTGGCGCGATCTTCCATAAGGCCTACATCATTAATGTCTGGCACTTTCGAACAACCCACACCGTGATCAATCCAGCGCACCACATAACCCAAAATGCCTTGAATGTTATTATCTAGCTCTGCTTGCACCTCTTGGGCAGCAAGGTTTTGGCCTGCCAACAAAGGAATCTTTAAAATATCGTCAACACTTGCGGGCGCGCGACTGATCATTTCTGATTGCACACTGGCAACGCTGACTTCGTGGTAGTGCAATGCGTGTAGCGATGCCGCTGTCGGCGACGGCACCCATGCAGTGCTGGCACCGGCTTTAGGGTGTGCTGACTTAACGCTGAGCATTTCAGCCATTTCGTCTGGCTTAGGCCACATGCCTTTACCAATTTGCGCCTTTCCTTGGAAACCGGTAGCTAACCCTACGTCTACGTTGTTGTCTTCGTAGGCCTTGATCCAGGTTTGAGCCTTAATGACTTCTTTGGCCAAAACCGGCCCTGCCTGCATGCTGGTATGAATCTCGTCGCCCGTGCGATCCAAAAACCCTGTATTAATAAAGACAATGCGTTGACTGGCCTCTTTTACGCAGGCTTTCAGATTGATACTGGTGCGGCGCTCTTCATCCATAATGCCCATTTTTAGCGTATTGGCGGGCAAGCCAAAGGCAGTTTCAATACGTGTGAACAGGGCTACGGCTAGCGCCACCTCTTCAGGGCCATGCATTTTCGGCTTAACAATGTATACACTTCCGGCTCTAGAGTTACGCAGGTCTGCTGCGGTCTTCGCCAAGTCATGCATAGCGCACAGAGACGTTACAAACCCATCTAAAAACCCTTCTGGCACTTCGTTGCCACCAGCATCTAATACCGCGTCTGATGTCATTAGGTGGCCCACATTACGTACTAACATCAAACTACGACCATGCATGCTCATAGCATCGCCATTGCGGGCGGTGTAATGCCGATCAGGATTTAGGCTACGCACAATTTCTCGATCACCCTTTTGCATGACTTCTTTTAGGTCACCTTTCATCAGTCCAAGCCAGTTGCCATAGACTATGCATTTGTCTTCTGCATCTACTGCGGCAACCGAATCTTCACAATCTTGGATGGTGGTAATGGCGGACTCAATGGCAACGTCCTTTACCCCAGCTGGGTGCACTGCGCCCACTGGGTCGTTGGCATCAATCAAAATATCAAGGTGTAAGCCGTTGTGGGCCAAAAGTAGGCTGCTTGGATTATCTTCATTAATGAAACCAATGAACTGCTCAGGGTCTACCAACGCGGTATTGCCGCCATCGGCTAGAATACAACGCAAGTGTCTAATGCCCCGATCATCCGCGCCAATACCGTAGGCGCTCACATCACTGTGGCTGGCATCTTGTAGTGGCACTAACTGGTCGAGTACTTCAGCAACTTTAGCGACAACTAATTCGCCACGTGCTGGGTTGTAGCTTTTGCCTTTCTCGTTGCCCGGTGTTTCGGGAATAATGTCGGTGCCGTAAAACGCATCGTACAAACTGCCCCAGCGCGCATTCGCTGCATTAAGTGCATAACGTGCGTTCATTACCGGCACTACCAATTGCGGTCCAGCAATGCTGGCAATCTCAACATCTACATTCGTAACGTCAATTTTTACCCCTTCAGGCTCGGGTAACAAATAATCAATGGCCTGTAGAAATTCTTTATATTCGACTTCATCAAAAACTTGGCCTTTACGCGCTAAGTGCCAGGCGTCGAGTTTTTCCTGCATCTCGTCACGGACTTTTAGCAACTGCTTATTAACAGGACCTAGCTCGTTTAGGCAGGCTTCAAAACTCGCCCAAAAACCATCAAGGTCCACCCCTGTGCCAGGAATTACTTGATTGGCGACTAATTGATCTAACTCTTCTGCAACCTGAAGGCCACCACGTTGCACTCTGCTAATAGACATATTTATTCCCTGAGTCTTACCGAATTTAAGCCGAGCAGTATAACTTCAAATTGTTCATCTGGGGTGAATGAAATTGAAAATCCCTCACCACTTATTAGACACATGGACCCGCACTAAAAACCGCTGACGCGGCTTGCTCATGTGACCAACCTGATACTCTGACTTGCTAAAACATATAATCAATTTAGATTTGTAGAAATCAAAAACAGCACACCGTAAGGTAGCTGCACTACTAAGAAGTTAGAAAGGAGATAGATATGAGCGGACGAATTGACGGCAAGCGCGTGTTGGTTACCCAAGCGGCGGATTATATGGGCCCAGCTACGGAAAAATTGTTTACCGCCGAAGGCGCACAGGTCACCACCGATACATCTGATCTGACTCAACCCGGTCGCTGTGAGGCGCTTATAGATTCTTGCGGCGCAATAGATATTTTGGTTGCCAACCTTGCCTCGCCCAATTTCAGCGGCATTGCCACCACAGAGCTGTCGGATGATGACTGGCAAACTACCTTCGACATGATGGTGCACCCGTTACACCGACTGTGTCGCGCGGTACTGCCGCAAATGATTGAGCGCAAGAAAGGTAAAATTGTTGTCTTTGGCAGCGCGGCGGCATTAAAAGGCATGAAGACTCTCGCCACCTACAGTGCTGCCCGCGCCGCCCAAGTGGGTTACGTGCAATCTCTAGGGGTAGAAGTTGCGCCACATAACGTTCAGGTGAATTTAATTGCTCAGAACTATGTAGAGAATTCCGTGTACTACCCACCAGAATTACAACTAAACGAAGGTTTTAAAAAATCCCTGCGCCGCCAGGTACCTCTTGGACGCTTAGCTACAGCGGAAGAGGATGCGCTATTCGCGTTGTTTTTGGCTTCAGAAGAAAGCGACTTTTTTGTTGGCCAAGCCATTCCTTTTAGTGGCGGCTGGACTCAATAACTACCAGTTCTGCCAATGAACTGACTGTTGCAAACTCATAAAGAAAGTAAGCAGGTCGGCGAGTAGCTCGGGCTGCTTACCGACTTTTTTCACGCATAAATTTGAAGAAAAGATTGTCTGCAAAGACAGTGACGATATACTGTTCATATATACAGTTACTTGCAAAAAAAATAAGACATTCATAAATGCGCAAACTCAGCGGCCGCAGCCATCGCCGAATTAGGCCAGCCAGCAAAAAAATTCTTGGTAGCGAAGAACTCGCTCGACACTTTGATGTAAAGGTTGAGGCGCTAGAAACCCACCTCACCAACCAAAACATAGCCTTCCATAAAGACAGCAACGGTGATTTGTGGGCGTCTGTGTTGGCGGCAACTTTAGATTAGAGGGGGCCTTGCAAAAAGGGCTTAAAAAAAAGGGCTTAAAAAAAACGCCGAAAACACCCGCCTAACAGCAGTTACCTGATGCATATTCTGGGTTAGACTTTCTGGGTTAAACTCTGCGACCGCTTGGGAATCAGTGAGCAAATCGACAAGCTCAAACCCCAACAGCACTATGCAACCAGGGCCTGTAAGACAGGGGCTGTAGAACAACTGCTGAAAGTTAGCTAGAGAAGGCCAGCTGCTGAAATTCAGCTATAAAAAGCCAAAACCATATAAAAAGGCGTACAAAGAAATGAAATATCTACACACTATGGTCCGCATCACCGACCTAAAAGCCTCACTCGCATTCTATTGCGACGCGTTGGGGTTGACCGAGTTACGTCGTTACGAAAGCGAGCAAGGCCGCTTTACGCTGATATTTTTAGCGGCCCCTGGGGATGAAAGCGCTCAGGTGGAACTGACCTACAACTGGGACCCTGAGCCCTACAGTGGCGGCAGAAATTTTGGCCACCTGGCCTATCATGTAGAAAATATCTATGCGACCTGCCAACGGTTGATGGACAACGGTGTGACCATTAACCGCCCACCAAGAGACGGTCATATGGCATTTGTGCGCTCTCCAGATGGCATTTCTGTTGAACTATTACAGGAAGGCAAATCATTAGAGCCATCTGCACCTTGGTCGGAAATGGAAAATGTTGGTGAGTGGTGAGCAGTTAGTTATGCACAGCAACAAAGCCCAATGCTAAAACAGTGCACAATATGACTAACAAAGGGGCTTGCGTCTTTGAGCCATGGGCGTTTACCTTAGGTCAGCTGCATTCTGCGCTGGGTTGAACTTATGCACGCTCGACCGGAAGAGCCAAGGCAGCCAGGAGTACCAGGAACACAAAGAGCACAAAGAGCACAAAGAGCACAAAGAGCACAAAGAGCACAAAGAGATTGGAGCTAGAACTCTAAATCTATAACTTCAAACGTATAAATCACTCAACAATGCAACAAAACAATGCAACAACAAGGGAAACGATATGAAACTATTTAACTCAATGGGCCCAAACCCACACATTGTGCGCATGTATGCGGCAGAGCTAGGGGTGACGTTTGATGAGGTAGAAGAAATTGACCTTATGGCTGGCGACAATCGCAAGCCAGAGTATCTGCAGCACAATCCAGCGGGCCAGCTACCAGCAGTGGTACTGGACAATGGCGCGATCATTTCTGAAATCACCGCTATCTGCGAATACCTAGATGAAACTACCGATGGCCAAACCTTAATGGGCAATACGGCAGCTGAGCGGGCACACACGCGCATGTGGACACGCCGCGTAGATTTAGGCATTTGCGAACCCATGGTTAATGGTTTTCGTTATGCAGAAGGTATGGCAATTTTTAAGGATCGAATGGTCACAGTGCCTGAAGGTGCAGACGGCCTGAAGAGTGTCGCTCAAAGCAAGCTTGCTTGGTTAGACGAGCAAATGGCTGACGGCAGAGAATTTGTTGCTGGCAGCGCTGTCAGCCTTGCAGACGTTCTACTGTTTGGCATGTTGGCTTTTGCCGCTAACGTTGGGCAACCACTTAACGCTGATCACAAGCGCGTAGGCGCATGGTTTGAGCGTATGGCTGCACGCCCAAGCGCAGCAGCTTAAATCCTGCCAACAAGGTAAGCGCGCGCAAAGCACGCTACCACGAAATTAGACGGCGGCCTGGAAACACACCCATGCCGCCTCTGATTTCGTGTAATACCGCAGCTATATCACTCATTCAACTGCTCGGCTCATCAACTGACTACGTCACTGTCCAGCTCGGCCTTCTTTATAACCGGCAAAGCGCGTTTTATTCCGCGAGCTGCTGAGACAGCCATAACCACTCAAGCTTGCAAATAATTTGTTAACAGCTCCATTTCGTCAAATAGACGAATAAATGGCAATTTTTTAAGCCATTCACAGAGCTTCATTTGGGAATTTTTGACCCATGAGAGCCTTCTATCAGGTAAATCAGCTATTACACCAATTTTTCACGTCTATTTGAGACTTAGGCCGCTATATTGCAAGGAATTATTGAGTACAGATCTTTTATCGGGAGTTGATTTAACACTGTATAGGACTAAGCTCCGCTCATTCGTTACTTTAGGTAACGACAAGTCCAGAACGCTCTGGAGACAACGATTTTCGTGAAGGGGAATTTAATGCGAGCTACGTACATTTGGGCCATAGCCATAGCAATTTTAATTAGTGCTTGGCTACTTTCCGGCGTTTTAACTGCCCAAGCACCGGAGATCAATCCTTCCATTGCAGAGCAACAATCTAATAATGCCAGCGTACGTAGCGACTTAGTGCCCACCCAAGTGCGCGTAACACGCCTTAATGCAGTGGAAAAAATTCGCTTCGAAACCATTCGCGGCAAAACGCAAAACAAACGCACGGTAGACGTACGAGCAGAAATAGCCGGAAAAATTGTTTCTCGCAGCGTTGAAAAGGGTGATGAGGTCACCGCAGGCCAGATACTTTGCGAACTGGCAATGGAAGACCGGCAATCTTCTCTAGTGGAGGCCAAAGAGGCGGTAACTCAGGCCCAACTGGAATACAAAGGCGCACAAAAACTCAAAGCCAAAGGCTACAACTCGGAAAACGCCATAGCCACAGCTCGGGCCAAGCTTGCCAGCACCCTTGCTGTTTTAGATCGCCGCGAGTTGAACATTACTAAAACTCAAATTAGAGCGCCATTCGCAGGTTCTGTAGAAAACGTACATATGGAGCTGGGTGACTATGTGATGTCTGGCGATTCATGCGCAACCGTAGTTGATTTAAACCCCATGCTTATTGTTGGCAGAGTTTCGGAAAAGTCCATTCTTGATATCCAAACAGGGATAATCGCGGGCGGTATTTTAACCGATGGGCGCAAAGTCCAAGGGCCGATTACCTTTGTGGGTCAGCAAAGCGACGCGCAAACGCGGACCTATGCCGTTGAGATAGAAATAGACAACAGCGACCTGAGCCTACGTTCTGTCTCTTATACACATCTGACGCTGCCGACGAATAGAGAGGTG
>CAJXUL010000025.1 GCA_913060615.1 uncultured Gammaproteobacteria bacterium
CTCTCTATTCGTCGGCAGCGTCAGATGTGTATAAGAGACAGCCTCACGACTGCCCAATATTCCTGTAAATCAATGGTCGCCAAAAAGCTGACCGTTACGTATGGTTCGCCGAGTCTTTAAAAGAAAGCTCTTAAACACACAAGGCCTTTAATACTGAAGCTCTAATTACTAAAGCCTTAAACCAAGAAAGATAAAGCACGCATATGTCTGATGTAAAAGAGAACGCTCAAACGACCAGCCACGCTCAGGAAGAAGTTAACTTCGGTTATCAGAAAGTTTCCCCTGAAGAAAAAACCAAACGCGTGGGTGAAGTGTTTAAAGCCGTAGCCGATCGTTACGACGTAATGAACGACCTCATGTCATTTGGCACACACCGTATTTTCAAACGCATGGTGCTGCAAATGTCAGGCGCTCGCGCAGGCCACAACATATTAGACCTTGCCGGTGGTACCGGAGACATGGCAGGACTGTTTGCGCCAGTTGTCGGTGAAACCGGGCGAGTGATATTAACGGACCTGAACGAGCCAATGATGCGAGTGGGTCGCAACAGGCTCATTGATGAAGGCTTGTCCCAAGTGCAGTTTTGCCGCGCACCGGCGGAAGCCCTACCCTTCGCAGACAACACATTCGACTGCGCGTGCATCAGCTTTGGTATTAGAAACTTCACAGACAAAGACCAAGCGTTGGGTGAGTTACTACGCGTACTCAAACCAGGTGCGCCTTTATTAGTGTTAGAGTTTTCTAAGCCTCAAGACCCATTATTAGAATCTGCGTACAAAGTTTTTCAAACACTCTGGCCGCCGGTTGGTAAATTTTTGGTTGGCGACGCTCAGCCTTATCAATACTTGGTAGATTCAATTCGCGTGCACCCAGATCAAAAAGCGCTGAAGCAGATGTTTGAAGATGCAGGTTTCGAGGAAGCTCAATATCACAACCTCGTGGGCGGCGTGGCCGCAATTCATCGCGGCGTTAAGCCTTTGGCAACCCACTAAAGCGTCACTATGGCTTTTGTTACCAGCGACATCCTCGACAAATTTTTAACAGATTTCGTTAATCTAATTTGCCGCCAAGCAGCCGCTCTAGATCCGGGACTAGATAGAAAAATGGCCTCCATTGCTGGGCAAGTCATTGAAATCCGCTGCACCACTCCTGCGAAAACTTGGCATCTAAAGCTGGATGACACAAGCATGGTCCTACACAACGGACCTGCAACTAACCCAAATGTCGCCATTCAAGGCAGCGCACCTAACTTGCTCAAAGCTCTAGCTAGCGGCGGCAGCTCTACAGAAATTCAAATTAACGGCGACGAAACGGTATTGTTGGAGTTGAGCGCGTTAATCAAAGACTTCTACCCAGATTTGGTCACACCACTGGGCGTGGTACTCGGCGACAAAAGGGCAGGTAAAGTGGCCGCCACTTTAGAAATGGGTTTATCCGTATTGACAAACTTCGCCTCAAACCTAGGCGAAGACATTGCACAGACTGCTGGCGCCAAAGTTGCTGATCGTTTCACCACCACCGAAGCCTTTGCCGACCACCTCAACGAACTAGACACACTACGACTCCGCGTAGACCGGTTAAGCGCAAAAATCTCCCGGCGTGAACGCACAACAGCAAGGGACACCGACAACTAATGACCGGTGCAGATTGGCTACAACTGCTAAAACTTGTGGGCAAATGCTTCAGCAATAGGCTGCATCATTTTGTACCTGCCCAATCTATTCCGAACCGACCTATACGATGGGCGGTCATTTTTCTACAAACCATTCTACCCCTTGGCAAAAAGCCGCTGGGCTTGCGCTTACTGCACACACTAGAGCAAATGGGGCCGGTGTATATAAAAATTGGCCAACTGCTTTCCACACGGCCCGACATACTCGGCTTAGAAGTTTGCCAAGCGCTGGCTAAACTTCAGGACAAAGTAGAGCCCATTGAAAATCTTGATATTCAGGCAGAAGTAGAAAAATCTATAGGCCAGACAGATGCTTTCCAATGGATAGATGCAACGCCCATTGCCAGCGCTTCAATTGCTCAAGTGCACCAGGCAAAATTGCAAAACGGCTCAGCGGTAGTGATAAAAATTGTGCGCCCAAATATTGAATCGCAGATAAATAGCGATATGTCGTTGCTGATCCACACTGCCAAATATTTAGACAGCCGCTTCACTATGGTTCGGCGCCTACACCTGCCAAGAATTATGCAGGATCACTTAGAAACACTGTTACTTGAATTGAATATGTTCAGCGAAGCACGCAATCAGATTCAACTCAGACGCAATTTTGCAGATTCGCCGCTGCTTTACGTGCCCCGGCTTTATGCCCAGTTCACCCGGCACAATATGCTGGTGATGGAGCAAATGTTTGCTCCATCTATTGGCAATATAGAAGCGCTGCGAGCAGCCAACATAGATATGCGGGTACTCGCCCATAAAGGTGTAGAAACTTTTTTTACCCAGGTTTTTGAGCACAACTTTTTTCACGCAGACATGCATCCGGGCAATGTATTGATAGATGTCTCCGATCCAAGCGATCCCATGTACGTGGCACTTGACTGCGCAATTGTGGGCTCTCTTACCGATGAAGATAAATTCTACCTAGCGCAGAATATCCTCGCCTTTTTCCACAGAGACTACCGCAAGGTAGTAGACCTACATATTCGCTCTGGCTGGGTACCTATCACCACAGATCCAGTGGCTTTTGAAGCAGTTATAGAAGCCGTATGCGAACCGATCTTTGCCAAACCTTTGAGTGAAATATCTTTTGGCCCATTTATGGGCGAACTGTTGGAAACCGCCAGCCAATTTGAGATGGAGATTCAACCGCAATTAGTACTGCTGCAAAAAACGTTACTTTATATAGAAGGCCTAGGCCGGCAGTTGTATCCAGAACTAGATCTTTGGGAGACCGCGGAGCCGTTTATGCAGCGCTGGGCACAGCGCAATTTGGGGCCAATGGCGGTAATCACTGAATTGGCTGAACAAGGCCCTAAACTTTTTTCTGAATTGCACCGCTTACCACAGTTACTTAAGGACGATGGCCAAATGAGCCTACGCCTTGAACTAGGCAAACAAAGCAACGAAATTCGCCACCTCCAAGAGCAACTGGCGCAAATGCAACGCAAGCGACGACGTGGGGTTGTTATGCTAATTATTCTTGTGGCTTGCGCTGTAGTATTGGGCGCGAATTTTGTCAATGTCACCGGCAGCGAATCTGGTCTGGCGTCATTGCTACCGTTGGTATTTAGCGCAAACTAAAATAGCGTTTAGGTATAAACTTAAGCCTCATTGAAAGGCCTACCCTTCACTATAAGCACGGGCAATAATGACGACCAAGAGTGAGGAACTCGGATGAACATACTAGATGACTTAACTGAAGTTCTTGCGGAGAGGAAAAACCAGAACGCAGGTGAATCTTATGTTGCGTCGCTACACCAAGCTGGGCTCAACAAAATTCTGGAAAAAATTGGCGAAGAAGCCACCGAAGTCATTATTGCCGCAAAGGATGCTGAAACAGATCCAACGTTGAAAGATGACCTTGTTAATGAGGTAGCTGACCTTTGGTTCCACTCAATGGTGATGCTCAGCGATTTAGACCTAACTGCCCAAGACGTGTTAGATGAATTAGCCGATAGATTTGGCATTGGCGGCATTGAAGAAAAAGCCGGGCGAGAATAGCCTCTTTTTCTAGCGAGTAGCGCAGCATAGTACTTGGGCAATAATGCCTAAGGTCGAATGCGACAAATTTTACGAATTAAGAGAACGGAGTAAGAAAATGTTTGGATTAGGAATGACAGAACTACTGGTAATCCTGGCCATCGTTCTATTGGTATTTGGACCCAAGCGACTAAAAAGCATTGGCTCAGACTTAGGCAGCGCCATTAAAGGATTTAGGAGCGCTGTTTCTGAGGAAGATAAGGCTGAGGATAAGGATACGTCAGCCGCACAAGCTAAGGTTATCGACGGTGAAACTCAGAGCAACGAGTCCGCCCAGAGCAAAGAAGAACACAAAACTCAGTAAGCTGGGCTATGTATGTATCTTCAGCCGCACTCTCTAAAGGCGTCTATTAATGTTTGATGGCATAAGCACAATTGAAACCATGGTCATCATAGTGGTGATCTTGCTGGTGATTGGACCTGAGCGGTTGCCCGAAACATTACGTACATTAGGTTTGTGGGTGGGACGATTACAACGATCGTTTACCGGCGTAAAGAACGAGATAGAAAAAGAGATCGATATGGACGGCATCCGTCGCCAACTGCACAACGAAGCGGTGATGGAAGAGATGCGGCGAATAGAAGAAGAAGTTAAAGCTGGCACCGACGCACTCAGTCAGCAGACCGCAGTGGATGCCAATAACATAATGGCGGAGAGCACTGGCCACGCAGAAGCAGATGCAACAGAGGTAGAAAGCGTTGAACCCTCAGCTGACTCACCAGGGGAGTCACAACTAGACGCAACAGCAACCAATCCGACCGAAGATCAAGCAGAACTCACAAGCACACCGCCTAGAACTGACGCCGAAGTTGAAGCAGCCTACCTACGTAAGCAGGCCTCGCTAAAAGACGACAACGATAAGACTGATTAGCGTGAGTGAAGACAAGAAAATCAATCCTGACGCAGCGGTGGACGACCATGAGCAGCCGTTTTTAGATCATCTAATAGAGCTGCGTACTCGCATTCTGCGCAGCTTTGCCTTGGTGGCCCTGCTTTTTATACCCATTTACTACTACAGTACGCCACTGTTTGAGTGGATTGCGGCGCCACTTATTGCCGTACTGCCTGAAGGCACCAAAATGGTTGCTATCCAGGTTGCATCGCCGTTTATTGTGCCGTTTAAACTTTCTGCCTACTGCGCCTTGTTTATAGGCATTCCTTTTTTACTGCATCAACTATGGGGCTTCATTGCACCCGGTCTGTATCGTCACGAAAAGAAATTTGCTTACCCACTGCTTTTCTCAAGCGTTGTGCTGTTTTATTGCGGCATTTCCTTTGCTTACTACTTGGTATTTCCGTTGGTATTTGAATTTTTCTTCAACATTGCGCCTAACGTGGCTGAAGTGATGCCAGATATTACCTACTACCTAGACTTCATCATGAAGATGTTCTTGGCATTTGGTCTAGCTTTTGAGATTCCAGTGGCGACATTTTTGTTGGCTTGGACGGGTATTTCTACAGCCGACAAGATGGCCCGCAAAAGACCCTATGTGATTATTGGCTGCTTTATTGTGGGCATGCTTATGACACCACCAGATGTGGTGTCCCAATTGTTACTGGCAATACCCTCTTGGCTTTTGTTTGAGTTTGGCGTAATCATGGCGCGGTTCGTAGAAAAGAAGGACGCTGAAGAAAAGTCGGATGAGCCAAGCCTGTAGCTAGAGGTAAGTACCCGCATTTAGAATATGAGGTCTGAACACCGCATGGATATTTCTCTACACCGTCGTTGAACACCTATCTTTCTAGAATTAGCGTAATTGGCCCTTCGTTGGTAGAACTCACCTGCATGTCTGCACCAAAGCGGCCCGTTTGAACATTCACTCTTGATGCAAGCCGGGCCACGAAGTATTCGTATAACTCGTTGGCGAAAACTGGTTCTGCTGCGCCAGAAAAGGAAGGCCTTCGGCCCTTGGCTACATCAGCAAAAAGAGTAAATTGCGAAACCACCAATGCCTCACCACAAGATTCTTCTAAGCCGCGCTGCATAGTTGTCGGGGAGGTTGTGTCTTCTGGATTTGGAAATATCCGTAGTGCGAGGATTTTTTCCACCAGCCAATCGGCTTTGGCTTTATCATCATCCGGCGCTACACCCAACAGCAGCAAAACACCGGTGCCAATTTGGCCTACTACTGCACCGTCTATTTGCACAATAGCCGAGCTTACTCGTTGCAACACTACTTTCATGGGCTACCACAGGTATATGTTATTGCGGCGCAAACACCAGCCTACATCTGGGAAAACTCGTATAGAGCCTAAGTGGCATTCTATGCGAATTCATATAGAACTCTCATAAAATGCTGAACAACCAATACGGACTCTAGAAAAAGCCAAGAAACCTAATGTTTCTGATGTTTCCTGGCATATCTCTATGCGCGCTTACGCTCGTTTTCTTTCAGCAAAGTTTTGCGCACGCGGATATTCTCCGGCGTTACTTCTACCAACTCATCGTCATCGATAAATTCTAGCGCTTGCTCAAGAGTGAAATCTAACGCCGTAGTCAAAACGATATTCTCATCGGTTCCTGAAGCACGCACGTTAGTTTGCTTCTTTTCCTTCAGAGGATTTACTGTTAAGTCATTTGCACGTACGTGAATACCCACAACCATACCTTCGTAGACCATTTGATTCGGTCGAACCATCATGCGGCCACGATTTTGCAGGTTAAACAAAGCAAAACCAACTGCCTTACCCTGAGCGTTTGCAATCAATACACCGTTCTTACGAGAACCTACGTCATCGGCCGTCCGCGGTCCAAAGCCGTCTGATGCAAAAGACATAATGCCGGTGCCTGAAGTTTGCGATAAGAATATTGGGCGGTAACCCATAATGCCTCTGCTTGGGATACGAAATTGCAAGCGTACTCGACCCTTGCCGTCTGGCTGCATTTCTTGCAGTTCGCCACGACGATCACCCAAAGACTCCATCACCTTACCTTGGTGAGTGTCTTCGATATCAATCGTCAAGGTTTCGTAAGGCTCGTGAATAACACCATCTATCTCACGATAGATAACTTGAGGCCTAGATACCGCCAACTCAAAACCTTCACGGCGCATAGTTTCGATGAGTACTGACAGGTGTAATTCACCACGACCAGAGACCATAAATCTATCTGGATCTGCTGTGTCTTCAATCACTAGTGCCACATTATGCGAAGACTCTGTATATAAACGTTCGCGGATCTGGCGACTGGTAACATATTTGCCTTCTTTACCAGAAAGAGGCGAATTATTAACGCAGAACATCATAGACAATGTCGGCTCATCAACGGTAAGAGGCGTCATCGCGTCTACCTGATCAGGCGAGCACAGCGTATCCGAGATATTAATCTTGTCTACGCCAGTCAAACAAATGATGTCTCCAGCTGTAGCAGTAGGCGAGTCAATACGCTCTAGGCCATGATGACGATAAATGTTCACCACCTTACCTTTACGTTCGTTGCCGTCGCGGTCAACCGCAATGATCTGCTGGTTGCGAGCTAGTTGGCCGCGAGAAATTCTGCCAATACCAATTACGCCCTCATAGGTGGAATAATCCAAGGAGCTGATTTGCATTTGGAATGGGCCAGTTTCATCCACTTCTGGTGGCGGCACTTGGTCAACCAACATGTCCAACAACGGGGTCATATCATCGGCTACTGTATCTAACTCTAAGCCAGCTACACCATTGATTGCTGAAGCATAAACAATGGAGAAATCCAGCTGCTCGTCGGTACCACCCAAGTTATCAAACAACTCAAAAACCTCATCAATTACTCGATAAGGCTCGCTGCCTGGACGGTCGATCTTATTTACCACAACAATCGGCTTAAGCCCGTATGCAAATGCCTTTTGTGTAACAAAACGCGTTTGTGGCATTGGGCCGTCGACGGCGTCAACAAGCAGTAGTACCGCGTCAACCATAGACAGGATACGCTCTACCTCGCCACCGAAGTCGGCGTGTCCTGGGGTATCAACAATATTAATTTGGGTATCACGATATTGAATCGCTGTGTTCTTCGCAAGAATCGTGATGCCACGTTCTTTCTCAAGATCGTTGCTGTCCATTACACGTTCCGCCGAGTTAGCGGAGATCATACCGGTCTGTTGAAGCAGGCAATCAACCAAGGTTGTTTTACCATGGTCAACGTGGGCAATTATGGCGACGTTGCGTACGTTAGGATTTGGCACGGGACGAAAGTTCCTCTTTAAATTTGGGCAATGCAGATCAATTCAACCGCAATCAACCACCTTCCTTTAACTACAAAAGCATTGAGTCCACCAAGATGCGACAGAGCGCAAATGAGGCAGAAGCTCTACTTAAGAGTAATAGAAAATCGTTGTGGGACAACAGAAGGCGGCGATTATGGCGGAACATCGCACAACTGTCTCCCTAATATCACATCTTCTTTATAACCTTTGTGGCTTTAGAGTGTGTTTGTACCAACAAGGGCACAAAGTTAGACTACAAATTTAACCAACTTCTAGGAAATTCAAGGATAAATGAGCTGCGAGCGGGCCACCTTACAACGGTTATTAGCTAGGTCTCAAAGGGATTTAACGCCTAGGTTGGTGGCAGTCTAGAATAAGCGACGACGCAAAATTTGGCTTTTGCGCGCCGGCATTAGGGCCGTATTAGACCAAGTTTTGAGTAGAACCTAACTTGAACCCTCGGACAGAAAATTTGTAAATCACGCAAATCCCGTCACAGTAAAGGATTTGCACACACCATTTGGCAACCTGCCGGGCAACCTGCGCCTATATATAGTATGGTCCGCCGCACTTGATGGGTTTACAGGCAAAACAATCTTCACTTTGGAATTGTTTCTCTCAGGCGTATGCACCAGAATAGCGCGACGGATTTGCAACCTGCAGTTAATGCACCATTATGGTGCAAGCGTTGACAAGCCTCAGATATAAGCGCCTACACACAGTGACCTTGTTGATTTCAAGGGATGGCACATATATTGCTTTCTTCACTGAGAGATAATGAGCAAATCAGCGGGATCAGCCTCGATGAGTTTTGCCAGCCGCATTGCATTGGCATTCGGCAATTCTTAACTAGCGCTGATACATATATAAAAGGAGATCTTAAAATATGAAATCTAAACTTGAGTACATTTGGCTCGATGGTTATCAACCTACGCAAAGCCTACGCAGCAAGACACAGGTACGTGAGAACTTTGGCGGCACCTTAGAAGAGTGCCCTATGTGGTCTTTCGACGGCAGTTCAACAGAACAAGCCGAAGGCGGCGACTCTGATTGCCTACTTAAGCCGGTAGCAATCTATCCAGACCCAGATCGCCAAAACGCGTTCTTAGTGATGACTGAAGTACTCAATGCCGACGGTACACCTCATGTATCTAATGGCCGCGCTACCATCGACGACGATGACGAAGATTTTTGGTTTGGTTTTGAACAAGAATATTTCTTGTGGGACCCCGATACTAATCTGCCTCCTGGCTTCCCACATGGCGGATTCCCTGCAGCTCAAGGCCCATATTACTGCTCAGTAGGCGCAGCGAATACTTTTGGTCGTGACTGTGTAGAAGAGCATTTTGATATTTGCCTAGAAGCCGGTCTCAACGTTGAAGGCATTAACGCCGAAGTAGCAGCAGGACAGTGGGAATTCCAAGTTTTCGCCAAAAGCGCTAAAAGAGCCGGCGATGAAACTTGGATTGCAAGATACTTACTAGAGCGTACTGGCGAAAAGTACGGCTTCATCATCAACTGGCATCCTAAGCCACTTGGCGATACAGACTGGAACGGATCTGGCATGCACGCGAACTTCTCAAACGAAGCTATGCGTACATCCGGTAAAGAAGAAACCTTTACTAAGATTTGTGAAAGCTTTGGCCGCAACATTCAAAGACACATCAGTGTTTACGGCGCAGAAAACGATCAGCGCTTAACTGGTAAGCACGAGACACAGTCTATTGATCAGTTCAGCTACGGCATTTCTGATAGAGGCGCATCTATCCGTATTCCAATCACTACTCACACAGATGGCTGGGTAGGACGTTTGGAAGACAGAAGAACAGCTTCAAATGCAGATCCATACAAAGTGGCTGCAGCAATTGTGAAGACCACGAAGGAAGGATTGGCTTAACCTATACCCTAAAAGGTAAAGGCTAACCATCCAGCGACTCGCACCCTCAGGTAATCTGAGGGTGCAGTTTGTGTAACACCCCCTGCACACCACATACCTGCTTCGCCAACCCTTTTAGTCCACTTGCCAGCCTTACACTTTCAGTAAATCGCCCCTCTGTTTACTACCTCTAAGCCCAAAACATACAGGCAACACAACTAATGCTTAGCCCCATTTAGGCTATAACGCTGCATCGTCAGTTTTCTGTTCCTCATTATTAGCCCTTTCGGTGCCCGCCCGTTGCTATGGGTAACTTTGGCAAAAAAATCAGCTAAGAACTTTAACTAGCCGCCTAGGCTGCAAACCGATTCTGAAAATAAGATTGAAAAACACCATGGGAAGCCCTCTCCATTGCACAACCTAGCCTCGGCCCGAGCATTCAAGGTAATGCTAAAAATAGCGCTGATGATAGCGCCGGTACTCGCACTAATGTCTGCCGCTAACAGCAAAGCCAATGAGGTTAGCCCTCAAACAGCCATCAAGGCGAACGCTAAAGTGGCAGTTGGAAGGCAAGTTGCCCAGGGTAAAGGCACGGCAAAAAAAACCATTTTGGGTATTGAGCCGCGGCCCAAAGGAGACGAGCACGACCCACCCGCGTCTGACTGTAGATTCACAGACAAGCCCAGTAACCCTGAGGAAGATTCTGTCAATTGTCATGTGCTTTGGACAGAGACAGCGGTAAAGGCACCGATAAAGGTGCAGATAAATGTGATGCAGATACAGGCAGCACAAAGGTTCCCACCGACTGCCAACAGCGGTGTCGTTGAGTCTGTAACGAAGCCTGCGAGAAAAATTGCCAAAAGCAAACACAGAAACGGCCAAGGTATGGGCTCCAGTACTGCGCCGGCGTCCAAATCTATCTCTCATGCCACCCCGCACACCCTAGCCAAACCGTCCATTTCGATCATTAGTCCAACAAAGGGCGAAATTCTACGCAGCAACTCTGGCATTTTAGATATAGCCATCGAAGTCTACGCAGACCTATCAATCACCGAGGCGACCGAAAGTCTTGAGCGCAAAATTTTTTTAGACGGCAAGCTCGTTGCATCCGGCCTTGGTACCACTTTTCGTTTGCCAAATGTAGGGCGCGGGGAACATTGGATTAAGGCAACACTGCACCACGGCGAGGGCAAAAAAATCGCGCAAAGCCCACAAATAACCTTCACCCTGCTAAGGCACTCAATCATTAGGCGCTAACCTCTAAAGCCTCGCTTTTAACGTGACCTAAAAGATCTAGCAGTACAAGAATCAGGTAGAGCGACTATCCACCAGAGACTCTTGGCGGCAATGTTTAAGGTGCAGGGCAAGATACCGATTAAGATTCCATTTAGGGTTCTATTCAAGATTCTATTTAAGATTCTGCTTGACCTTTTTTGGAGCACGCCCTACTTTGGTGCAAGCGCAAGACGCTAACGAAGCGCAGCAGCAAAAAACAAAGCACCTACGTAAGCCCTGAAAGCAAATTTTTCCTCATAAGACGCAAAAGCGCCGTTTATACAGGGCAAAACCAACCCAGATACACCCGCACAACTTATTTTTTTTGAACTAAGAGTTTCGGCCTAATTATTGCTAGATAACTTAGGTCAACTGAGCGAACAATGAACCAAGCGAAAAAATCATACAAAGAGCAGTTAAAAAATCCGGCCTTAGCCGGCCTTTTAGACAGCTTAGTTACGGCAGTTATCTTGCTGGATGATGATTTGCGCGTGCGCCTAGTTAATGCATCCGCTGAAAGCTTATTGCATGTTTCCGCCTCGCAAATTAGCGGCGATTCTTTAGACCAATTTATTATCAAATCTGATGATCTGATTGAGTCACTGCAAGCGGCCTTAGATAATGGGCAGCCTTTCACTACAAGAGATATCCACCTGCAACTGCCTGAGAGTGTGGTGGAGCGGATTGATCTCACCGTCTCAAACTTCGAGCACCCGAGGGGTCTGCTGTTAGAAATGCACCCTACGAGTAGATTGAATGCCATCAGCCAGAATAGCTCTTTGGAATCTCAGCAAGAGACAACGCGTAATCTTATCCGCGGACTTGCCCATGAAGTAAAAAACCCACTCGGCGGAATTAGAGGCGCAGCGCAACTTCTAGACAGAGCATTGCCTAATGAAGAGCTACAAGAATATACGCAAATAATTATTTCTGAGGCTGACCGCCTACGCGATTTAGTTGATCGCATGCTTGGCCCGTGGCAGCCATTGATCCTGAAACCGATCGTCATTGCTGAAGTTGCAGACAGAGCGATGAATATTCTCAAAGTAGAATTTGGCCCAGAAATAAATTGGCTTAGAGACTACGACCCAAGCTTGCCCACAGTGGAAGGCGACCAAGATCAGTTAATTCAATCAGTGCTAAATATTGCCCGCAATGCCTGCCAGGCATTGTTTAATATAAGCAATCCAAAGATATCCATTAAAACCAGGGTCACCCGTCAGTTCACCGTTGGTAATAAGCGACATAAGTCAGTGCTACAGCTAGATATAACCAACAATGGCCCGAGCATTGAGCAATCGTTTATTGAACAGATCTTTTTTCCAATGATCAGTGGCCGCGCCAGTGGTTCGGGGCTGGGATTGTCTATTACACAAAATATAATTAGTCGGCACGAAGGCGCGGTACAAGTGACCAGCAAAACTGGTGCCACAACGTTTTCAATATTTTTACCGTTCTCACCATCGGTGAATGAAATACAAGTTACAGGAAGCAGTAAATGAACGAGCATGTTTGGGTTATCGATGATGACAGTGCTATTCGCTGGGTATTGGACCGGGCGCTCAGTCAGGCAGGCATTCCAATTACCGCGTTCAACACCGCGGACCAAGCGCTCCACCATCTAAACGATGAAGCGCCATTGGCAATCATCACAGACATTAGAATGCCGGGCACATCAGGCTTAGAGTTTTTGGAAACAGTTCAAGTTAGCCACCCTGAAGTACCCATCATTGTGATGACCGCCCACTCAGACTTACAAAGCGCAGTGCATAGTTTTGAACGCGGTGCTTTTGAGTATTTACCAAAACCTTTTGATGTAGACGATGCAGTGGCTGTAGTGCAGCGCGCCATAGCGCACACAAAAGAGGTAGAGCCTCTTGCCACTGTGAAGCCTGAAGAGCCCACCGAAATTATCGGTAAGGCGCCAGCAATGCAGGAAGTGTTTAGAGCCATTGGCCGGCTGTCGTCGTCCAATGTCAGCGTGCTTATCAATGGACCTTCAGGATCAGGTAAAGAGCTAGTAGCCCGAGCACTGCACCGACACTCGCCCAGACAAAGCGGTCCCTTTATTGCGCTGAATGTCGCCGCGATACCCAATGAACTGATTGAAAGCGAACTTTTTGGCCACGAAAAAGGCGCATTCTCCGGCGCTACGCAAAGACGCATGGGGCGCTTTGAACAGGCAGATCACGGCACACTATTTTTAGATGAAATTGGTGATATGCCATCATCTGCACAAACACGATTATTGCGTGTGCTTGCTGAGAGTGAGTTTTACCGAGTTGGCGGGCATCAGTCTGTACGCGTAGATGTGCGAATAATTGCTGCTACCCACCAAAACTTAGAAACCTTAGTAGAGAAAGGCACATTCCGTGAAGACCTGTTCCACCGGTTAAACGTCATACGCGTGCATGTGCCTGCGCTTTCCGAACGTCGGGAAGACATCGCTCTTTTGGCCCAGCACTTTCTCAACAATGCGGCAGTTGAATTGGGTGACGAATCAAAGCGCTTGGATTCTGCCACCTCAGAATATTTGTCATTGCTGCCTTGGCCCGGAAATGTGCGGCAATTGGAAAATACCTGTCGCTGGCTTCAGGTAATGGCCAGCTCGCGGGTTATTCTTATTGAAGATCTGCCCCCAGAGCTGCAACAAAATATAGAGAGCAAGGGTGATACCGACTGGGAGTCTGGATTAGAACTTTGGGTTGGACAGTTGCTTGATGATGCAAACGGCAAACCTGTTCTGGAAATTGCCATGCCGCGCTTCGAGCGAGTGATCATTAACGCTGCCTTAAGAAAAAGCAGTGGCCGTAAGAAAGACGCGGCAGAACTATTAGGCTGGGGTCGCAACACGCTAACACGCAAAATGCAGGAGCTTGACTACTAACTAACGGACTAGTTCTTGAGCTCTTTAATGCGCTTTGTAGTGCATTGTCTTATTTAATCGGTGCTGCTGGCGTTCTTATAGAAATAGGCAGCCTCGGATTGGCAGGTCATGCGCGCCCATTTTCCAATAATGAGCAGAATACTCAAGAGACCCTGAGGGTGTTAGCGCGGTACAATTGCTTATGAACGTAGTCCTCTATCAGCCAGAAATCCCGCAAAATACCGGCAATATTATCCGCATTTGCGCCAACACAGGCGCCAAGCTGCATCTAGTAAAACCATTTGGATTTGAGTGGGATGACAAACGCCTTAGAAGAGCGGGCTTGGATTATCACGAACTGGCACTGGTCTCCCTCTACGAAAACTTCGAGGACTGCCAAGCAGCACTAGCAGATACACGCTGGTTTGCCTTAACTACCAAAGCAAAAAGAAGCTACACAGAAGTAAGCTTCCTTAGCAACGACACTGTTTTGTTTGGACAAGAGACGAAAGGCCTGCCTGCCAGCATCGCAGAACGCTTAACAGACGAGCAGAAGCTTCGTATTCCCATGCAAGCTACATCGCGCAGCATTAACCTGGCCAATTCCGTTGCCATCACTTTGTACGAAGGTTGGCGCCAACAAAATTTTGACGGCTTAATTTAGACCGCTACGCTAAGTTTTAGCTTTTTCTAGAGCGCATATCTGCGCCATTAAAGAAGACTGAATCAGGTCAAATCAGTGAGTTGTAACGTCAGAACCGTCTTGCGGCCCCTCACTACCAGCCTCTTCACGCTGCTCTCGCTCTTGCATAGCTTGCACATACAACGATTCAAAATTCACTTGAGCTAATTGCAATGCTGGGAAACCACCCTTCACAACCAAGTTGTCTATTGTTTCGCGCAAATAGGGGAACAGTGTATTTGGGCAAGCAATACCAATTATTTGACTCAACTGGGAAGGTTCCGCTCCCTGAATTAAGAAAATACCGGCTTGCTGGACTTCAACAATAAACCCCACCATATCTTCTTCTAAGGTGGCAGTTATTGTAGCGGTTAAAATCACCTCCTGCAGGTCTTCGCCCAGCGAGTTGGCGCGAGTATTAATATCTACCTTGATCTCAGGCCGCCACTGCTTAATAAATACTTCAGGAGAGTTAGGCGACTCAAACGAAGAGTCTTTCAAAAACAAACGTTCTATACGAAATTGAACCTGGCCTTTTTCGCCACTCTTGACTGCGCCGCTATCGCCAGTATCTTGACTTTCACTCATTAAATTAACTCTTTACTACAGGTAAGTTTTGCGCGCGCCACTCCGAATAGCCGCCCGTTAAGCGCGACACATTAGTGAAGCCATTTTTCTTCAGCAAAGTACCAGCGGTGCCAGAATGCTGACCCATTTTACAAGCCACAACAATGGGGCGTTCTTTGTGCTTAGAAAGCTCACTCCACTTTTCTTCTAAGCTTGCGTGAGGAATATTCACTGCATCAACAATATGCCCTTCAGCAAATTCTGCTTTGTCGCGCACGTCTAGGACCAACGCGTTTTGCACATTAACCAAACGCACTAATTCTTGAGTTCCTATGGTTGCTCCTCCACGACCCGCTTCATTGCGGATGAAGAGTCCCAACAACACTACGAAAGCACCCACTAACAAGGGGTGCGCACCGATAAAAGTAAAAAACGATTCCATTGTTCTCGCCTAAATATTACGTTGCCGAGTATACACTTGTGGCTGCCTTAACGGGATCACTGATATAGAGAAATTTTGCGCAGGCATTAACCTAGAAACTTGGGTGCGACCCTAGCTTATATTTACATATCGCTGAAGGCACAATTACGACAGCAAAGTAATTGTGCGGCCACTTTTCAGTTGAAGATTTCATCTCATTAAGGCCCCATTTGTTGTTAAACTTGCCCCTATAATTTTTTGCGCAAAAACGACGTATTTCAGTGCAGCGCCCATTATCGAGCTGTGTCGGAGATAGACCCAATTGGGCATTTGCACAGCCCCTTCGTTCGTCGGTAAAAAAGGGCGCCAAAAGGTACGCACGTTAGCAAACCCCCTATAAGAGTATCCCAGGAGTTACCACGCCATGTCCGCAACCAGCCTACTAGTCATACTCGACGGCTTTGGTCACAGCACAAATACAGCAAATAATGCTATCGCCATGGCAAATATGCCCACCTGGGATGACCTATGGGGTAATCATCCGCATACGCTAATTTCTGGATCTGGCATTGATGTTGGACTACCCGATGGGCAAATGGGCAACTCTGAAGTGGGCCATATGAACCTAGGCTCTGGCCGCGTCGTACACCAAGACTTCACACGAATTAACAAGTCCATTGAAGATGGCGATTTTGCCGATAATCCGGCTTTGGTTAATGTCACCGACAGCGTGAGCAAAAGTGGCGGCGCGTTACATGTTATGGGACTGCTTTCGCCAGGCGGAGTGCACAGCCACGAGGAACAAATCTTCAGTCTGATTAAAGTTGCAGCGGCCAAAGGTATTAAGAAAATTTATTTGCATGCATTTCTCGACGGCAGAGACACACCACCACGTAGCGCCAAAGATTCTTTGGCTAAAGCAGATGCGCTGTTCGCCGAGCTTCAATGCGGCCAAGTGATCAGTGTCAGTGGCCGATACTTTGCGATGGATAGAGACCGCAACTGGGACCGATTAGAGCGCGCTTACAATTTGATGGCTCGCGGCGAAGCGCCATTCCACGCAACTACTGGTGTGGAAGCATTAGAAAACGCTTACCAGCGTGATGAGAACGACGAATTTGTACAACCAACCGCAATACACCCAGCAGACAACGCACCATTTCACCTACGTGCTGAAGATGCCGTGGTGTTTATGAATTTTCGCGCAGACCGTGCACGGCAAATTACTCGCGCAATGACTGAAGTTGAGTTCAATGGTTTTTCGCGCCGCTCATTTGTCCAACCGATAAATTTCACCACGCTGACCCAATACGCGCAAGACATAGATCTACCCTGCGCCTTTAGCAAAGTGCAGTTGGTTAACTCCTTTGGCGAACACCTACAAAACAAAGGTATGAAACAGTTACGTATTGCAGAAACCGAAAAGTACGCCCATGTGACATTCTTTTTCTCCGGTGGCCGAGAAGAAAACTTCGACGGTGAAGAACGCCTACTGGTGCCATCACCCAAAGTCGCAACCTATGACCTACAACCGGAAATGAGCGCAAAGAAAGTCACCGATGAGCTCATCAAAGCGATAGAAAGTGGTCGTTTCGACGCCATCGTTTGTAACTATGCCAACGGCGATATGGTGGGTCACAGCGGCAAACTGCAACCCGCCATCAAAGCGGTAGAAACCTTAGATCATTGTTTGATGCGGTTGCGACAAGCCATAGAAAACACCCAAGGGCAAATGCTTGTCACTGCGGACCATGGCAACGTAGAACAAATGGTAGACCCAAAAAGCGCTCAAGAACACACTGCGCACACCAGCAATTTGGTGCCTTTAGTTTATGTGGGACCGCAGCAGATTAATTTGCGCGACGGTGGGTCACTATGTGATGTTGCGCCAACACTCCTCGATCTTATGCAGCTAGATATTCCTGAAGAAATGACAGGCAAATCTTTAGTCACCGGGAACGGTAAGTAGTCGAGTCACAGCGAAATCATTTGCAGCGACGGCCCAAAATGACTAACAGCTACTTTTTGTGTTTACTCAATAGCCACTGCAACCCTTCACGCCATCGCGGGTGCCCTGGAAACCTGCTACCAGTTCTTTTTGCAGTGTTTTTACTACTATGCCCTCAAGCATTCAGCGCCGAGTCTGATAGCGGCACTGAAGAAAGCACGCTGGCACTCCAACAAACTCTTGATCAACTCAATGCCTTAGACAAGTGGCTGACTGAAGCCGAGCAAGAAAAAAATCTACTGCAATCGCAACTGCGTAAACAAGATAAGAAAATTGGCGCACTGAGCAGGAAAGCACGGCAAGCAGAACAAGAATTATTTAAAGCAAACAAAGCTCTAAATAAATCTAAGCAACAAATAGACGAATTAAAAATAGAGCAACGAGAGCAAAGTAAGGCGGTATCAATTCACCTGCGCGCCGCCTACCGCCTTGGCGGTGACGACTTCATTAAGCAGCTGTTGAATAAAAAATCGCCAGCCGACCTAGATAGGCTAATTCGTTATCACGGGTACTTTGGCGCCGAGCGACTAAGCTTGATTGAAGACTACAAAAATACTTTGCAGCAATTAGCTGATAGCGAAAAAATTCTTAATGAGCAGAAACGGCAGCGCAACAGCTATTTGCAAACTCTGAAAGAACAACGTCAAGAAATGCGCAATCAGCGTAAAGGCCGAGCGCTATCCATAAACAAGCTTGCGGAACAAAAGAAGAATAAATCCGAACAGCAAAAAACTCTGCTTGCAGACAGCCAACGGCTGCAAACACTTATACAAAACCTGGCGCTAGAAGCAGCAGGATTTGACGGCTCAAGCATTGCAGATATTAAAGGCGTCCTACCTGCACCATTGCAAGGTGTGTTAACACACCGGTTTGGCGAACAGCGGGCCGGCGGGGGGTTGAGCTGGCGCGGCATTAAGATCAACGCAGAGTTAGGCACCCCGGTAACGGCAATATTTCGTGGGCGAGTAGTTTTTGCAGACTGGCTCAGAGGCTTTGGTTTAATGACTATTATTGATCATGGCAACGGTTACATGACCATGTACGGTTTTTGCGACACTCTGAGCAAAAAAACTGGCGACTGGATTGAAAGCGGCGAAATGGTTGGCAGCGCCGGCAGCAGCGGCGGCCAAGGCGAACCCGGAGTGTACTTTGAGCTTCGTCACGACGGCAAAGTCAGCAATCCAGCCAAGTGGTTGAAGCTTTAATTTTTTAACCAAAAGAATCGCCCGCTTTCTTAAAAACAGCTAAACGGTGAATAAAAAAGGGGCCAATACTCTTTACTACTTGGTTTATGATCAAAACTGAATTCATAAACTTGCTATTTCTATGATTTTAAAACCGCTGCCATTATTTAACCTACTCGTCAGTATGGTCACAGGCATACTCTTGGGTATTCTGATTTTTCAGTGGTACTTCTCAAACCACGGTTCTGCCGTAGAAACATTCGCTGCGGCATTGCAGCAAATAGATGACAACTACATAGAAGACTTAGACCAGCAAGAACTGGTTGGCCATGCCATTAACGGCATGCTTGTTGGCTTGGATGAATATTCAGAGTTGCTAGACCAGCAAAGCTATGAAGATTTGTTGAGTCGTAGCGAGGGCAAGTACGGCGGCATCGGCATAGAAGTCAGCCTATCCAGCGGATTTTTTACCGTAATCTCGGTTATAGAGAATACCCCCGCAGAAAGGGGCGGAATACTGGCAGGCGATGTCATCAGAGCAATTAACGGCAGCCCCGCCAAGGGCATGAACATGGCTACTATGATCGAAAATATGAAAGGCGCTATTGGAGAATCAGTAGCACTACTGTTGGCGCGTCCAGCGCGGACAGAGCTCATACCTCTAAGTCTTAAGCGCGAACTAATCACCACCACAAGTATCAATCATAGAAAACTAATGAATGCTATTGGCTATATCCGCCTTTCAAGCTTCGATCAGAACACTGGCGAAAATCTTCAACTCAGCCTCGCAACGCTCAATGAAGGAACGCCTTTAACCGGACTAATTCTAGACCTGCGCAATAATCCCGGCGGCATATTGCAGTCTTCGGTCAGTGTGGCAGGGGTTTTTCTAGACGGCGGGTTAGTGGTGTCGACACAACAACACTCATCGTTTGTGCCAAACGACTCTGACACTACCGCCTATTTTGCAACTGATACGGACCAAACCAACGGCCTGCCAGTGGTGGTATTAATCAACCAAGGTTCTGCTTCAGCTTCTGAGATAGTGGCTGGAGCGTTACAAGACAGGGGGCGGGCCACGGTAATTGGCAACACATCCTTCGGCAAAGGCACCGTGCAATCGCTGCTACCGCCTCTGCCCGACGCCCAGGCACTCAAAATTACCACTGCTTATTACTACACCCCAAGTGGTCGTTCATTCCATAACTCAGGTATTGAACCAGATATTATCTACAGTGCGGATGAAGAAGATCTACTAGATTTTGCTTCAGCTCATTTGTTGAAAAACAACTAGCGGACGTGCAGTGCGGTGCTGTTCTGAACATACAGCGTGAAAGAAGTTGTTAGATAACATGGGCAAGAAGACCATGGATCGTAAAAGCTGGCAAAGGGCGAGCTAAAAAAAACGGAATTGCAGAGAAAGAGGACCCTAACAAAGGCCGAAAGCAGTTCATTTTTCAACGTTAATTAATATTGGTATTAGCGCTAGCCCGAATACCAGTTAGGCAAAAATTGCGTTAAGACTTTTGGTCTAAGAACTCTTGGCCTTGAGCCACGTCTAAAGTGCCTTCATATATTGCTCGGCCGGTAATGGCGCCCAACAAAAGTTCCGACTGTGGGGCAAAGGCTTCTTTCAGCACTTGCAAATCTTGCATATTAGTTACCCCACCAGATGCTATGACCGGCACATTCGCCGCTTGAGCAATTCCTAATGTAGCTGTGACATTCAAACCTTCCATCATGCCGTCACGATCAATGTCGGTATAAACAATTCCGGCAATGGGCAGTTGTCCCGCCTGACGAGCTAGATCAAGGGCCTGTATGCCAGAATCTTTATCCCAACCTTGAGTCGCAGCAACACCGCCGCGCGCATCTAACCCCAAAATAACTTGGCCCGGATACTTATGCGCCATAGACGCCAAAAACTCCGGATCTTCAATGGCCTTAGTGCCAACAATAACCGCGCTAACGCCCACATCAAGATAAGCATCAATAATTTCTGCGCTGCGAATACCGCCACCCACTTGGACAGGTACATCACCCATTGCCGCAACCATTGCGCCAATTAGTGCCGCGTTTTTTGGCTCTCCTGCGAATGCGCCGTCTAGATCAACAATATGCAAACGACGACCACCCTGCTCTTTCCAATGAATGGCCATGGCAACAGGATCTGTAGAAAACACTGTGGATTCAGCCATGCGGCCTTGACGCAGGCGCACACAGGCGCCGTCTTTTAAATCAATGGCAGGGATCAGCAGCATAAGTCTACAAGCTGCCTTTAGTAGAGGGCACAATACCGGACATACGCTCATCCAGAGCCACCGCCATACGCAATGCACGACCAAAGGCTTTAAACAAAGTCTCCGCTTGGTGATGAGCGTTTTCGCCCTTAAGATTATCTAAGTGCACTGTCATCATTGAGTGGTTAACCATGCCTTGGAAAAATTCCCGCAGCAGATCAACATCAAAATCACCCACACGAGCGCGAGTATATTTAACGCCGTAATGTAAGCCTGGACGGCCAGACAAATCGACGACGACCCTAGATAATGCCTCATCTAATGGTACATAGGCGTGGCCATAGCGAGTAAGACCACTCTTATCACCAATTGCTTCATTCAGAGCCTGACCTAAAACAATGCCCACGTCCTCAACCATATGGTGAGCGTCCACCTCTAAGTCGCCAGTGGCCTCAATGTGAATATCAATCATGCCGTGGCGAGAAATTTGCGTCAGCATATGATCAAAAAACGGCAGGCCGGTAGCAAAATGACTGTCACCGGTTCCGTCTAAATTCACACTCAAGACGATTTGGGTTTCGCTGGTATCCCTTGTTATTTTTGCCTGACGCACTTTTTTCACCTGCGGTTATGCTTTGAAGGCGGGCAGTTTAACGGGGTTTGCTAAAGATTACAGTCTTGGTTTGCACCAGTTAAGGCGAGTCCATGTATACGCAGAGGACGCATGCCCGTAAAAAGTGGCTAAAGAAGGTCCATCAAGTCGCCATGGGGCAAAAAACGATTGGTAGTATTGGCCTTAATCCATGCCACCAAATCCACTGGAACAGCCTTGCGCTTTTTCAGCACCCGCACCAGTGCCACCACCGGGGATTTTGCCTCCGCTTTCCAGGCTTGATGGCGCATTTCACCCAAGGTAAAAAATCGAACTAGACTGACAATTGCAGCATCGTCCAGGTCAACTGCCGCATCTTGCCAGCCTGGGTGCAGCAGCAACGGGGCCAAGGCATTGATTTGATCCTGACTTAGCGCAATTTCGATCTCATCTAAAGCTGCACTACCCGCCAACTCAACAGCGAGTGCCAGCAAGTCTGCCGCAATGGGCTTTTTCTTAGCGGAAGTATTAAACTGGCTTGGATCAAAGGTATCTACAGACATTAAGGCCCCAAAAAATATTCAGTTGTCGCAAAAGAACGACGTTCGGTCTACTTTGCCATCATAAAGGATACGGCCATTGTAATACTGCGACAGATGAAGTTTTTCCGAACTTTTAGCCTATTTCGTGAATGGTATTTTACTAACGTCGTGTGGCTGGCCCCTACAACGGACCCGCAAACACAATTAACTGCTCATTTTAGAGAATTAACTATATGAAACTTTTATTTAGACTCATTATTGCCACCGTATTAGTGGCAGTGGTTTCTACCTACATCTACTTTAAAGATGGCGAGCGGTACAAGGCCGACCTAGAAGTCTATCTGAGTGAGACCAGCGACTATCAAATTAAGGTTAACGGAGATATCCAATGGCATATATGGCCAACATTGGGATTATCTGCCCAAAATATTAGCGCCATTGATAGCACCAACAATATCCAAGTCGGAGGACTCACGCTACGCGCCCAGTTCGGTAATATTTTCTCGGCAATAGACTCGTGGCAGATTCATCAATTTGTTTTAGAAGACGTACGCATTGACTCCGAAGGCAGTCAAATGGTCTTAAACAGGTTGGAGATCAGCGATTTTAGTCCAAGTGCGGCTAGCCCATTCTCCATGGATTTAGCTTATACCTCACCAGAGCCAGACCCATCTACCGACACAATGTCACTACAGGGTCAGGTTACATTTACTCAATTAGATGCAACCAATAGCGCGCACAGTGTGCTCATTGAGTTTGAAAAAACTCAACTCACGAGTAGTTACGCTTCGGGCCTTTGTAGCGGCGAGATCAAGAATAATCTCGCACAAAGCAACGCTGTCGGTGCGGACACAGACCTAATATCTATCGCGGATGTTTTAGCTTTTGATGCTGAATTTTCTTGCGCTCTCAGCGAAGTACAAGCTGGCGACTACATCCTTAAAAATGGACAGTTGGATTTACGCCAGGTTGCTGGCAAAAGTACCATGTCGTTATCATTTGCTGATTTCTTTGGTGGCAAATTCCAAACCAATACATCTATTGACGTAAACGCCAGCCCAATCCCATGGAAGGTGTCTTTCAGCAGTTCAGAAATTGACAGCCGCAAACTGTTTGCGCTCACCGAAAGTAAACTCAACTGGCAAGCACCGCTGAGTGTAGAGGGCAATTTCAAAATGTTTGGAAACACCGAGCAAGCATTAGCCGCAAGTGTCGTAGGAGAGGCTAATTTGGATGGTGGCCAAGGCAGTATTGATGTCCGCCAAATCAAAAAGGCCCTGATACTGATCAACCAAGTCGCCGCAGCCGATAAGCCAGTTGAAGAATTGCCGGACCAATTGCAA